>JAUWZC010000070.1 GCA_030615565.1 Desulfobacteraceae bacterium
ATCCGGAAAAAATCCATAGAAATTCTATTTACCCTGTGGAATAATCGCGAAATCAATCTTGAGTAGTGGATCTTTTTAGCAGAATTAGAATTAAAATGTTAGGCTGTGACATAATTATTCCACAGGGAAAATCCTATTTTATTTATGTTTCAGAGCGCAGGTTTGGAATCTGATGGATAATATTTGAGACACTGACCAGAAGGGTTATCGCTATGCCAATAGGGACAGGCAGTGTTATATATATTCGAGGAATCCCCAGGCCCCTGGACAGTATGTCAATCTGACCCGCGCTCAGGCTAATGGAGAGTGGAAGCAAGTAGACTAGGAAGGTTAGAATGATTACATCGACAATCAGATTGAGATATTTTGTAGCTCCCTTGGGAATTATCTCCTCGATCAAATGCATCTGTATAAGGCCTTTGTCACGGTAAAGAACCGGGACGATAAACATTACTGAATAAACGAAAAGTATTAAAGAAATCTCAAGGACCCACTCAATGGGACGATTCAAAAACCATCGCAAAAGTAGGTTGCAAGCATTCATAAGAACGATAACCACAAGGGTAGAAACACTAACACATATTGCCAAATTGTGTAAGAAATTGATTAATCTAACGAATCGTCTCAGCATGTTAGTCTCTTATTACAAGTCACTTGATAAATCCGAGCATTTGTGGAACTAACGTAGATAATATCGGGATATAGGTAATCAACATCAAACCAATTAATAATGCAAAGAAAAACCTCATTGAGGCAGAAATGATGTCTCTCATCGGGACATCGGTAATGGCACCCATGATATAGAGGGCCATCCCCATAGGTGGTGTTATCATGCCAATCATAAGATTAAATACAACCATGATTCCAAACTGGATCGGATTGACTGCCAGTTGCTCAGCCATAGGAGCCAGAAGGGGGACGATGATCAACATAGCCGGTATCTGTTCCAGGAGAGCTCCGATGATAAGAAGGAACACGTTAATGATTAAGAGAACAAGATATTTGTTTGTCGTCAGCGATAAAAGGAGTTGGGAGATCATAATAGCGGTCTTTTCTGTTGTCAGGATCCATACAAAGGCGGTTGCCGTGGCTATGATAAACATAATTATTCCTGATGACTTTGCCGTATTTACTAAGATCCTGGGAATATCTCTGAGAAAGGCCCTCCCTCTATAGATAAAGCTGAGGATAAAAGTATAGATGCAAGCAATAATTCCTGTTTCTGTAGGTGTAGCCAGGCCGCTTATAATTGACCAAAGAAGAAGGATCGGCAGAAGGATGACAAAAAAGTTTTTGATAAAGCTATGCGAGGCTTGCCTTAATGAAAATTTATGGGGAGCCGGACTAATGACTTTTCCCCTTGAAACTGTTAAATAGATGTAGGCCATAAGGATAAATCCTGTAACAATCCCCGGGATAATGCCGGCGAACCAGAGGGCTGCAATAGAGATCTCTGCAATATGTCCATAAATGATCAGCATGATGCTGGGAGGTATGATGGGGCCAAGCATACAGGAGGCTGCAGTCACACCAACAGCAAATTTCTTCTCATACCCGGCATCGCTCATTACCTTAATCTCAACCAGCCCCAATCCAGATGCATCGGCAACGGCTGCACCGGAAATACCGGCAAAGATCATACTCGCCATAACATTTGCATGGGCCAGCCCACCCTTGATCCATCCAACCAGTTCATCTGCAAACCTGAAGAGGCGTTCCGCAATTCCTCCATAGTTCATGATCTGCGCTGCCAGAATAAAGAAAGGAACAGCAAGCAACACCCAGCTCTGAATCCCTGCGACCATCTTCTGAGGGAGCAACTCTCCTGGAATCCCCATTATAGCCAAACTGACAGCAGATGCCAGTCCCATGGAAATAGATATAGGGATATTGAGCAATATCAACACAACAAAAAGGCCCAAAGCAATAAAGCCTATCATGGTGCTTTTGATCTCCAGTTATAAAATTGCTTCACGATTTTATACAACGTCCCGCAAGCGGTCCTCAAAAAAGGAAATTCCTTTACTATCCAGTTAAATGGAAGGCAAACCGAAAGGAGAACTCCACTCTCTTCCAGTTTGCCTTTTATAGAAACACCTACCTTGCTGCCTCTACCTTTTTCACCCATTCTTCCTTAACCAGACCATCTGCAATCAGCTTGGGCAGAACCTTTTTACGAAATACATCCACAAAAGGTTGACGATTAACTTTAATGTAGATGGCATTGTGTACTTTGAGGAGTTTATTCTCAATGGTATCCTCCACCCTGGTCCGAGCCTGCTCATTGTACCACTGGCCGGCCTTGTTTGCCCCATCCAAGAGGATCTTCTGCTCCTTTGGGGTCAAGCCCTGCCAGACCTTCTCATTGATGACAATCAGCTCAAGCTGGGGATACTGTTTTAGTTCAGTTACGTATTTTGTTACTTCGGTAAATTTCTGCGGCCATACTAGATCGAAAGGCGATGTGATGGCCTCAACCACACCCTGCTTAAGGGCCAGGTAGGCCTCTGCAAAATCGATAGTGTGAATCTTAGCACCCAGGCCTGCCCATGATTTCTGGATCATCCGGGCTGGCCACAGCCGGAGGCGCAAACCATTGATGTCTTCCGGAGTAAAGATTGGCTTCTTGGAGCAGATCACCCGGAAGGGACCTCTGTGCCATTTGAAGCCTAAAGTGATAAATCGCTGCTTTGTCTTCTTGATGAGCTGGGGCATCAACTCTTTTGCAAGAACTTGATCGATCCATCCATGGAAATGCTCCCGATCATCGAAAATAAATGGGATAGTGGCTACCCCTATCTCTTTGACATGGGCTTCCCACCAGGTTTGACTCCCGAGAAACATCTCCTGTGTGCCCATCTTGACCCCCTCGACCTGGTCAGGGGCATGTCCCAGTTGCTCGGTGGGGAAGACCTCTATCTTGAGGGACCCTTTGGATTTTTCTTCTACATAGGGCTTGAATACCTTGACCAGGGCCTGGTTCTGGTTAGATCCTGGTGCCAAGATGTGACCAATCTTCAAGGTCTTGGCGATCGATTCTGCCGGTGAAAAGACAAGACCAGCTATTACAAGACTACATGCCAGAGCCGTAAAAACGAAGAATTTTTTTTCTAACATTTTATCCCCCTTTCATAACTTAGGTTAATGATTATGCCCTTTTTACTTAACAACCTGGAAAACGAGATAATACTAAGATATTACCTGATAAAAATAATCACCCCCTTTCTATACATGTGAGGACCTGATTTAGTAATAGTACTGCTCAGGCGAGAGATTATCCTTCATAAACTTACGTAGTTGTTTTGTCTCATCTGCTGGTGGCTTTTTCCAGAGCCCTGCCCGGCTTACTGCCGGGTATCCAGCCAGCTTGCAGAGGTCCACCATCATTTCAGCCTGTTTAAAGGCCACGATCATTGGGTCAATCACAGGTACCCCTATCACCTCCACTGGGTCCTTCTTGAAAAAATTTGTAAAAATCGATCCAATGATCGTGCATCCAGGGATTATCACCTCCGCTTGATCTTCTTCAACACAACGCTTGCTCACCTCGACTACCCTGTTGGCAATCTCTTCGGGGGGCGTGATTTCAGGATAGAGATCACAGGCTGTAATGCCGATCCACCGAAGGGATGCTACCTTGGGTCGAAGACCATACAGATCCACCAACCGCATGTCAATGCCACCGACTGTCATGGGATCCGTAGAGACAACACTGAAGCGTTTCCCCATCATACAGGCAATATGAGCCGCAGACTCAAATGTGGCAGTAACAGGAATGTCAACAATAGACCTGGATTCAAGCAATCCAGGATCAAGCATGCATGAGAGCACAACTGCATCATAACCCTGCTTTTCAGCCTTGATAACCCGTTCCACTGCACCGTTAATGCATTTGAGTGTATTGTAGATGTAGGTATTGTAATTGAGAGGAAAAACAGCTTCCAGACACTCAAAATCAAAGTCTGTATCGGCTCGAGCGACTTTCTCCAGATTTTCCCGGCCAAAGGGTTCGGTTTTCCCAAAAGGGGATAAAACCAGAATTTTCATAGTGGCACCTCATTAATGGGCTTTGGAAACTCTTTTACGTATTTTTCTATGATGTTCTCCCTCAGCGCAAATTCTCAAGTGGATAAGTTCTTTATGGAGACTTAATCTTTTTTTATAGTTTGATCACTTTTTAAAAGAGCCGTTGATTCCTTATCGATCTGACCTGTTTCCTGATTGATTACCACACTGTATTCGTCTCTTGCTTTTTCAACACTGATCAGACCATCCTTAACATCCTGGCAGACCCTTTCAGGCACTCTATCCAACGGACTACCGTATCCACCACCTCCTGCTGTTCTGAGCACAATGCGGGTTCCTGGTTCTACCTGAGTGGTCACCTTGCTGGGAAGCGACTTTTTTCCTCCCTGAGCAGAGACAATCCAACAGTCCGAACCGCCTCCCGGTTCGCCTCCCAACAGGCCCCACGGCCTGATCTTTCGTCTTTCAGTTCCAATGGTGATTGTGGCAGGGTGGCCAACAACAGTTATCTCCCGGGTCATGCCCAGACCACCCCTGAATTTGCCAGGCCCATCAGAGTCAGGTATAAGCGCGTATCGTTCAACTCTCAATGGATAGGCATTCTCAATCACCTCTGCAGGGGCATTTCGCGTATTGGTCATGTTTGTATGAACCCCATCCATTCCATCTTGATCTACCAATGCCCCCTGGCCTCCCCCATAGGTCTCGATGTAGGAATAATACTCCCTGCTTCTTGGATCCATGCCTCCAATGGTGAATATACTCATGCTTCCTGTGGATGCTGCGGGAACTCGTTTTGGGATAGCCTTGGAAAGTGCCCCCAGAACAACATCAGCAATCCTCTGGGAGGTGTTTATATTAGCGTTTGAAACAGGTGCTGGGAATTCAGCTTTGACCAGAGTACCCGAAGGTGTGATAACCTCCACAGGCCTGAAAGCCCCTTCGCTTGAAGGTAGCTCCGGATCAATAGCCGACTTCAAAGCAAAATAGACACATGCCAGGGTAACGGCCCGGGTGGCATTTACAGAACCCCGAGCCTGTTTATCTGTTCCAGTAAAGTCAACCAAAATCCTATCATCCTCAATTGTGAGGGTTACTTTTATTTTTAAAAGGTCATCCGACAGCCCATCTCCCTCGAGGAAATCTTCAAAGGAGTAAGAGCCATTGGAAAGTTCTCGAATTTGTCTGAGCATCCTCCGTTCTGAGTAATTGATAATTTCATCCATATAAAGCATGGCCATGTCCGGGCCGTATTTGGATATGACTTCTCTGATGCGGCGCTCCCCAACATTGTTGGCGGCAAGCTGGGCTTGAAAATCTCCATAGCTTTCGTAGCTTGTTCTGACGTTGTGGGTAATTAGTGCTAAGATCTCTTCATCCAACTTGCCTCTTTTCCTGAGTTTTACTGGAGGGATTTGGATTCCTTCTTGAAATATTTCTGTAGAGATAGTAGGCATCCCTCCTGGGGCAATGCCTCCAATGTCAACGTGATGTGCTAGGTTGGCCAGTAAAGCCAGACACCGGTCTTCAATGAAAACGGGAGTAATCATACAAATATCCGGTAGATGAGATCCACTAATATAAGGGTCATTGGTTATAATTGCATCCCCTGGCTCAAGATAGTCCAGAGGAAATTTTTCCAGCGTTTTTTTCACAATCGATACCATCAACCCCAGGTGAAGGGGGATATGCTCAGCCTGGGCAACAAGGTCTCCCTGGGATGTATAAACAGCCGTTGAACAGTCTCTCCTGTCCTTGATGTTCGTAGAAAGGGCTGTCCTTATCAAGGCCGCTCCCATCTCTTCTGCTACTGATTGAAAGGCATTTCTCATGACTTCAAGAGTTATTGGATCAGGTACAGGTTTCACTTCGCCTCTTCTTTCTTTTTTATCAGTAAATTACCATATTGATCAGTCACTGCCTTATAATTAGGAAAGATCACGATTGTAGAATCCATCTGTTCTACAATTGCAGGACCTGAGATTTGCCGGCCTTGGATGAGATGATTACGATGATAGATGGATGTTTTCAGTGTTGTCCCTTCAAAGAATACCTCTCGATAATCTACTAATTCAGGAATATCTGTTCCAGGGTCTTTTTTCTCCTTGATATGGAATTCAGGGAGTTTCCCCAGAGCAACCAACCTCAGGTTAACAAATTCTACGGCCTCTTTTCTCCTTGCATATCCATAGGTTCTCTCATGAAGATTGTGAAAATCTTCGGTGATTGATAAAATATCCTCTCTATTTAGACCTACACCTTTCACTTCTACAGACAATTCGTATGCCTGGCGAATGTACCTCATGTCAGCAAGCCTGATCAAAACAATAGACTGGCTGGAGAATCCTTCTCGACCAAGCTGCTCCATACCCTGATCCTCCATTTCCCGGTAAATAGACTCAAGGCGTTCTACATCTACTTCATCAGATATAGAAATATGTGTCTGAACAAAATCATGTCTTACATCTGCTGACAACATCCCAAAAGCAGATGCGATTCCAGGATTGGCTGGAACCACAATCTCATTCATGTTCAGGGCCTGAGCGAGTTCCACGCCGTGCATGGGGCCAGCACCCCCGAATGGTACGAGGGTGAACTCTCTTGGGTCATAACCACGTTCTACGGATACCCTTCGAATACCGCGAATCATGTTTGCATTGATTACAGAAATAATGCCTTCAGCCGCCTTCCGGACATTAATTCCAAGTGATCGAGCAATTTTCTCTTCTATTACCTCTCGTGCTTCCTCCAAGAAGACCTCCATATCCCCTCCCAGGAGATAGGAAGGGTTGATCCTGCCCAGAATGGCGTTGGCGTCGGTAACTGTGGGCTCGTTCCCACCGCGGCCGTAGCACACTGGACCCGGATCTGCACCAGCACTCTCAGGACCTACCCGAAGAGCGCCTCCGACGTCAATCCAGGCTATACTTCCGCCCCCTGCCCCGATTGTGACAATGTCAATCATGGGAAGTTTAATAGGATAACCGCCAATATCACTTTCAGTAGTCAAGCGCGGAGTTTCGTCCTCAATAAGACAGATATCCGAGCTTGTACCTCCCATGTCAATGGTGATTACATTGGGTTGTTTGATTGCCGCGGATATGAACACACCTGTCAAGGCTCCCCCTGCCGGGCCTGACAAGACTGTTCTCGCACTCATCTGGCGTGCCATCTTTGCAGTTATAACACCTCCATTTGACTGCATTATATAAAGCTCGGAGGCGACACCAAGGTCCTTTAATTGCCTTTCCAGGTCCGCCACATAGTCATTTACCTTGGGCATTACAAAGGCATTTATACATATAGTGCTTGTTCTCTCGTATTCTCGAAACTCTGGTAATACCTCAGACGAGAACGTCACGTAGCCCTCCGGAAAGATACTCGAAATGATAGACTTGATTTTCTGTTCATGAGTTGGGTTGGCATAAGAGTGGATCAGAGAAATTGCGATAGATTGTATGCCCTGCTCTTTTATTTCTTGAACAATAGCAGCCGTTTTAGATTCGTCAAGAGCTTTAAATACATCCCCGGTATAAAGTATCCGTTCAGGAACGCCATAGCACAGATGCCTTGGCACGATAGGTTCCGGTCTCTTTGCCCAAAAATCGTAAAGCCTCGGACGGTTTTGCCGGCCGATATGGAGAACATCCTCAAAGCCCTCTGTGGTCAGAAGTGCTGTTTTTGCCCCTTTATGCTCTAACAATGCATTGGTGGCCACAGTTGTCCCATGAATTAAAAATTTTACCTTCTTAAAAGGAACTCCACCCTTTTTTTTCTCGGATAATTTTTTTATGCCCTCTATAACTCCAACTGCGGGATTAAAAGGAGTTGAAGAGACTTTAGCCACAGACAATTCCCCTTGAGAATCATCTAATAAGCAAACATCTGTAAAGGTTCCACCCGTATCTATAGCGATTCTAAAGGGTTTCTCCATTTTCTATCCTCTTTTATCTAAAACGTTTGGCTTAAATACCTAGTTATTCGTGATTGAAAAAGTTGAACGTGCTCGACAGCGGTCTTTTTTAGTAATTCAATATCCCTCTTTCGAAGATCAGTAATGATTCTTTTATGCTGCTCTTTGACTTTTTGAAAATGTTTTTCAAGGGTATTGCCAGTAGCAAATTCTTTACTGAAACAGAGGAATGCCAGTCTTTGTCCCTGATTTTGCAATCTTTCCACAAAGTCAAAAAGATGGGTATTATTTGTTGCTTGCGCAATTTGTCTATGAAAAAGGCTATTTTGGGTTGTGATCTCAAGATAGTTTCTTTTATCAATGGCCTTGTTGATCTTTTCATGTATCCCTTCTAAATTTTTTAATTCTTTTTGGCTGATCCTTAAAGGAGCTATTTGAGCAATGGTCATCTCTATAGGCAGTAATGCTTCAAAATAATCTTTGACACTTTTAAACGATATCTCTTTCACATAGATTCCACTATGATTATGATAATCAATAAGATTTTCAGCCTGAAGCCTAAAAAGGGCTTCTCTGATAGGGGTCCTGCTCAGAGAAAGCATAGAGCATAGATTTTTCTCGTCTAACCTTTCACCTGGCCTTAGTTCAGAACTGACAATCATATTCTTTAATGTCTGAAAGGCTTTTTGGCTTAGGGTAATCTTTTTGTCCATTTTCAGTATTAAGAATGTTTAAATATTAAGGGATAATAGTTTGTTACTTAAAATAAATTATATATTTTAGGCATATTTTTATTATATAAAAAAAATTAAATCAATATATTTTTTTATTGACAGATTTTTTGCCAATTTGTTATGGAGATTTTCAAAATTTTGGAGTATTTAGAGAAAATAGTTATTTATCCTGGTTGTTCCGCGCCGAAATATTAAGAATAAAGGAAATTAAGTTTTAAATCTGTGATTGGAGTGAAAAACATAAGTAACTATTGAGCCACCAAGCCACAAAGACACAAAGACCTGCCCGACGGACGGCAGGCGGGGAAGATGAATATAAATTGAGTATCGGAGTTTTCTCATTAATGAGCCTTATGCTCATTAATTTCAATGCGTCAAGCATTAATGCGCCTGAGGCGCATTAAAAAGGTTATTATAAAGAATAATTCTATAATCTTGGTGTCTTGGTGCCTTTGTGGCAAAATATCTGAGTAATTACAAACATAAAAACACTTTTGGCAACGTGATCTATTGACCACAGGGTTTATTGAGAAATTTTTATGCCGGAAAAAATACAATAAGGAGGATAAGAAATGACAAAGATTTGCAGCAATCAGTACGCGATAAATGGCCCCTATGGACGAAAGTTATCAGATGACCAATGCCAGAAGCTTTACTGGGCCTGTTTAGAGATCTTGGAACATACAGGGGTTCGGATGTACGAGCAGGAGGCGGTGGATTTGCTCAAAAAGGCAGGGGCATCTGTGACCGATGGGAACAGGGTACACATCCCAGGGTGGTTGGTGGAGAAAGCGTTCAGCACCGTGCCAAAAAGTGTAACGCTTTGCGACCGAGATGGCAATCGCGTAATCCGGGCTGAAGGGCATCGAAGCTACTTCGGCACTGGGTCGGACTGTCTCCACATTCTGGACCATCGAACAGGTGAATATCGAAACTCTGTCTTGCAAGACATTGTCGAAGGGATGACAGTTTGCGACGCTTTGGAACACATTGATTTCGTAATGTGCATGTTTTTGCCATCAGATGTACCGCAGAATATTATGGACCGGTACCAGATGGAAGCCATGCTCAACAACACCGCAAAGCCCATTATTTTCGTTACCACAGAATTAACCGGCTGCGTGGATGCTGTTGAAATGGCCGAAGTAGTGGCAGGTGGATCGAAGGAACTAAAGCGGAATCCGATAGCTGCTTGCTACATCAACGTTACCACCGGACTGCGCCATAATAAGGAAGCCCTGCAAAAGTTGCTCTATCTCTCGGGCAAAGGACTCCCTCTCACTTATGTTCCTTCCGCCCAGGGTGGAATGACAGCTCCGGTTACGATTGCAGCGACCATGGCTGTAAACAACGCCGGTGTGCTGGCAGGTTTGGTATTATCACAGCTTAAGCGAGAGGGTGCGCCGTTCATTATGCCCGGATGGGGTGGTAACATGCTAGACATGAAAACAACGGTTCAGCCTTATTCTGACCCGGAAAAAAGAGCTCAAGCAATTGATTTCGCGCACTATTTAGGACTCCCCTC
>JAUWZC010000032.1 GCA_030615565.1 Desulfobacteraceae bacterium
TCCACGTACCCTTTTGAATATTTCCTCCAAGTTTCTGGAAGCAAATCTTTGACACCTAATTTTATAATCAAATATTTCCTTAGTTCATTCTTCTCCTTCCTTTTGGTTGGTTTTAAACAATTCAGAATACAACCCATCAGCATATCACCTATCTGATTGACCTGATATTGCTCTAAGTCTGAAGGTATCTCCCTGACGTCCTTTAGGGTGGGGACTTCCGAATCTGGCGAATACTTCCCAAACGGCAAACAAAACTCTTATTTCATCAGTTCGACAAATTCATCTCCGTTGCATCGTGTTAACTTGTCCGCTAGTAATACAGCATTATAGACATTTTCAGTATTGTGGCTGATCAATAGTTCAGCAAATTTTTTATAAAGCCTAGCCTTTTTAATCTTTTCTCTCTCCTTTCTTTTCCCGAATCTGTTTAAGTCAACGAGAGCTTGCTCAATCACGATACACCTAAACCAGCTGGTGCTTTCAAAGAATATGTCTATAGCAGCCTTTGCAATCTTCAATTTGGTTTTATTGGTTACATAATTATATTTAATCTCTCTAAGCTTGCCATCTTTGGATAAATATTTGAATTGTTTCTTAACTTCGGTGAATTTTCGGTGAAGAAATTTTGGATGTGGGTTAAACAGGGCAGAGAGCAAAAGATACTCATGCTCATTGTCATAGGATTCATCGAAGTAGATTAACATTATAATTCAGAGATCGAATTTTTATTCTTGACAATTCTTCTGTGTTGCAAAAGCGTAAAAGTGAAACAAATTACGTACACGCTTTAAGCCTTTATTTTGACGAGTTCTATCTTAGCTAAAAGCTAATGAAATTTATTCCAAAATCAGGTGAATGGTCAAGAAAAACAAGTAACGATGGGATTTGGGATAGAGGCATTGAGGGATTGGGCATTTAGGAATTGAGGGATTGAGAGCAGAGAGCGTTGCGATTTTGGATTGATGATTGCGCCCATGTTAAATCGGCTTTGCCGTTTCACATTCGTGAAAATTTAACAGGGCAAGGATTTTTAATTTGGGAAAAGCAAAAAGCAGAGGGGATTATGAGTTCAGGGTCAGGCATGCGTGGATTGCAGATATAGTATCAGTTTTCACGATTCAGTCCCTTCACTCACGATTTCAAATCCCTGTTCTTCAAAATGCCTGTCAAATACAAAGACCTTTTCGACCTTGTAATGCCTCATTGTTACAAAGCTGACACAATCCACAAGGCTTAGCTTCCTCCGCCCAAGACTGAGCCAGAGTTCATAGGCAAGATTATGTATTGACCCCTCAATCCACAGAACCTCTGCAAGGCTCAGCACATTTCGGTACCAGAGGTTCGCAGCCTCAAAGCCCAACCGGCTTTGCAATAGAGCCAGGGTCTCCACAATGACATAGTTGCTGGTAGTGAGATAAAAGTCTTTTTCCAGAAAGTATTTCCATAGCCCGGCTGCTTGCTCATAATTATTATCCGAACGGTCCATCAAAGCATAAAAGGCCGAGGTGTCCACAAATACCCTTTCACTTTCCATGGCGAGCCTCTTCGCTGAAAGCCTCTGCTAAATAGTCGTCATGCCGCTCAGAAACGTCAGAAGCATCCGACGAAAAGCGGCCAACAGCAGCAAGGGCCCTCTTCTTTTTGTCTTCAGGAAATCGTTCCTCGAGAGTACGGAAAAGGGCGACCCCTTCACGAATTAGTTGAGAAACAGACACGCCTCTTGCCCTGGCTTCTGCCCTCAGCCATTCAATCTGATCATCTTCCATTTGAATCTGTGTACGTATCATGAGAATACCTCCATGATGTTATAGTGTAGTTATATATACATCATGATAACCTTTTTTTGGCCACTGTCAAGCATAATGATCTCTATAGAAGGTCAGAAATCTCTCTGCCCGTGGGGCAAGCAAAGCTGAAAGCGTAGAGTAGAGCGCCCCGGTTAAATGGTCTTCGAATTTAACGGGGTAAACATAGGGCAGAGAGCGGAAGGGATTTGGGATAGAGGCATTGAGGGATTGAGAGCAGGGAAGCCGGAAGGCAGAGAGCGAAGGGCAGAGGGCAGAGGGCAGAGTGTCCCACGTTTGCGGTAAAATCATATTATCTTAGTAAAATAATGTTGATTCTACTTTACTCATGAGTAAAATCGTGTTATATCTATTTCACTATGAGAAAAATAGTCATACGATACATAAAAAAATCGGTCGAAAACGACCTTTTTGATAGAATGGTTTTTATTGGCGGGCCACGACAGGTCGGTAAAACGACCTTTGCATTATCTTTTTTGCCTGATTCAAATGAACGTCACCCCGCGTATCTGAACTGGGATGACATTTTTAACCGATCAGCGATCCTAAAAGGTGAATTGCCTCCAAACCAAAAATATATCGTGCTTGATGAGATACATAAATTTGCCGGATGGCGTAATCTGGTAAAGGGATTCTATGACACAAACAAATCTAAAATATCTTTTATAATTACCGGGTCAGCACGGTTGGATTATTACAGCAAAGGTGGGGATTCTCTTCAGGGAAGGTACCATTATTACCGTCTTCACCCTTTCTCTTTGCAGGAAATAAATACCACTCCTACAAGAGATGATATCGAGATGTTGTTAAAATTCGGGGGTTTTCCAGAACCCTGCTTGAGATCAGAAGAGAGATTCTGGAGAAGATGGCAAAGAGAAAGAACGCAAAGGGTTATATATGAAGATATCAGGGATCTGGAAAATATCAAAGAGATAAGCCTGCTTGAAATGCTGGCAGAAGAACTTCCCAACCGGATAGGTTCACCTCTGTCGGTAAAGAAATTGAAAGAACTGTTACAGGTAGCCCATGAGACTGTTGAGCGCTGGCTGAATATTTTTGAAAGGATGTACTACTGTTTTCGCATATCCCCCTATGGTCCTTCTAAAGTCCGGGCAGTGAAAAAGGAACGGAAACTCTATTTATGGGACTGGTCCTTGGTTCCTGATTCTGGTCCAAGATTTGAGAATTTTATTGCATCACAACTCCTGAAATATTGTCACTTCATGGAAGACACCGAAGGTTTTCGTATGGACTTACGGTTTCTTCGTGATACAGACAAAAGGGAGGTAGATTTTGTTGTTTTGAAAAATGACGTTCCGTTATTTGCCGTTGAATGTAAGACTGGGGAAAAAACTGTAAACCCCTCCCTTTTTTATTTTAAACAGCGAACTGAAATTCCAAGCTTTTACCAGGTGCATACTGGCAAAAAGGATTATGAGAAGAATGGATTAAGAATGATTCCCGCTCATAAATTTTGTAAAGAACTTCATATGCCGTAGTTTGGGATTTTACACCCCGCCGGAACAACTTCAATTATTCTCAGAGGGGAGGCCAAGTAAGTTCATAGCTGATAGCTCCCCAGTGAAATACACCTCAGTTAAATAGTCCTCCAGGGTTTAACCCCAGCTTAACACCCGGAGGGTACCCGGTTCAACGGGTCACCGCGCTGCGGCATCTTCGACCCCGAGGGGCGGGATAAAAATTTAACTGGGTAAACATAGAGCATGGGGCAGAGAGAAGAAAGAATTTGGGATTTTGGCCCAGTGAAATAGCTATAAATTCAACCCAGTACGATAATGCTGACCTACCTCGGTTAAGTAGTCTATGCTATTTAATGTGGTAGAAATTTCACGGGCCAGGGATTTGAGATTTTTGATTTTTAATTTGGGAAAAGCAAAGAGCCCCAGTGGAATATGCTTCGCATTCCACCCCAGTTGAACACCCGGAGGGTACCCGGTTCAACGGGGCGGGCGCGGTAAGCATAGTGCATAGAGCAAAGGGCAGTGGCCGGAAGGCGGAGGGCAGAAGGCTTAAAGCTCACAGCTCAAGGCGAAAAGGCTAAGGGCACAGGGGTGTATATACCCTATGTGCTCAGCTCAGCAGGTGTGATCATGCTTCTTTCTGGGAGCCTTGTGTCGAAAAACCTTGATCTCTTTTGGAAGTTAGGGCATTCTCTAGAAAAAAACAGAGAGGTGGAACCAATGCCAGTGATAACCATATCCAGAGAAATCTACAGCGAGGGCAGCTATATCGGTGAAAAGGTTGCAGAGGCCCTTGGCTACCATTTCGTGGACAAAAGCACGATGGAAAAGGTGTTTGCAGAGCACAGCATTGTTCAATTAAGTGAGGTGTGCAAATCTGAACCGGGCTTTTGGGCACGCTTTGACGACATGAGGGCGACAACGATCAAGTTTTTAAAACAGGTCATTCTTGCCCTGGCCCGCCACGGCGAGATGGTGATCGTAGGCCGGGGTGCCTTTGCCATGTTGGGTACCTTTGCGGACGTGCTGAACGTGCGGGTACAATCCCCTTTCCTTATGAGGGTACGACGAGCTATGGAAAAGGAGAGAATAGCAGACCATGCCAGGGCCGAGGCATTGCTTAAGGAGTGGGATAGAGAGCGTGACGCCTTTGTCAAATCTTTTTACGATATTCGGTGGGTCGATGCAGCAGCGGCCAGCGCTTTTGACCTGGTGATTAACACCGACAAGGTATCCCCGGATGTGGCGGTTGCCTGGCTGATCCAGGCGCTCACAGGCCTGAAGGAGAGAAAACCGGATAGGAAATTTACTACCAGTACCATAGAGGTGGACACCGCCTTGGCCAACACCGTTTCCGAAGTGTTGGGCTGTCATGTCACCCATTAACTCTGTAATAGATGACCACCCATTAAAAGGGCCTCTGTCAAGGAAAAAACTTCCCCTCGGCAAGGGAAAAAGGCTTTTTCCTCGCATAGAATAGGCATGCTGATCTCCCTCCATAGCTCACAAGATTTTTGCCATTGCCGTACAAGAAAAGGGGACATAGGTTCTGAGACAACTTATGTACACGCTTTAAGTCTTTATTTTAACAAGTTCCATCTTCGCTAGAAACAAATAAAATTTAGCTTAAAATATGGTGAATGGTCAAGCGGTTTACTGTCCCTATATTCTCCCTAAATATTTTTATCTGAACAAGAGTAATAGCAGGTGTTTTTACAGCTCTCCTGAAAATTGGGATGGGGTAAGGATCCTTAGTTTGCCATAGGGTTTAAGGTCAAGAAGGTGCTGGTCGCCAGAAATGATTATATTTGCGTTGCCAGCCTCAGCACAGCGGATAAATTTGTCATCTGAAGGGTCATCTTGAACAATGACTTTTCCAGGTTTGATTGTTGCAGTCTTAAAATAAGGCAATATTTCGTGATATAGAAGAAAATCGATCTCCTTCTCGGACAATTTGAACTTTGGATAGGCTAAGACCCGAATATATTCTTCGATTATTTCCTTGCAAACTATAGGTCGAATACGACCACTTTTCCATAAAGGGATAAGCTCGCCTGGCGTGCCTTCAAATAAAAGAGCGGAAACGACTATGTTCGTATCAATGACTACTCTCCTTACTTTGACCTTGCCCATTTTATTGCTTCAGCCACACAGTCTTCCTTAAGACCGAGCTTATTGATGTTTGATCTGATTTGCCCCAGATCAGTATCATAAAATCTCAAGGGTTTCAGTAATACGATGCCATTATCCAGTTCAACATCAAAATACCTTGCATCTGGTATTTGGTCGATAATTTTCTTGGGAATGGTAATCTGATTTTTGGTAGTAATCTTGGCGAGCATCTCCTTACCTCCTTACTTCCTGTATTCCATACATTATATTCCCACAATTGTAAAAGTCAATATACAATTTTAACCCTATCTAAAAAATGAGTTCAGATGAATCTTTAGCAGGGCGGCCGGGGCAGGCCTCAGTGAAACAGTAAAAGGCATTTCACCCTGGTACGATAGTGCCTCCCTACAGGACGGGCGGGGCAAGGATTTTTGATTTTGGATTTGGGAAAAGCAAAGGGAAGAGGACATGGCGAATGGAGTACCGGGAACCAAGCAATCAGATTTTCATAGTAGAACCAGCGGAAAGCAGGGTTTTCAGGTTACTGGATGAATTCAAGGTAATTTTCTCTATGGATGACCTCAAAGCCAGCACCTGTATAATTAGCTTGCCAGTCTTTTGGAATTTTTACCGGGATATTTTTCCACTTTATCTCGTAGCCAGAAAGTTTCCCCTTTTTTTCTTCCACGAGGTCGATTTCTTTCCTGTCATAGGTTCTCCAGAAATAGGTATTCGTTGCTTGACGGAGATATTCCTGTTTTTTGAATCGCTCTGTTATGAGGTAGTTTTCCCAGAGTTCACCAATGTCATTTCGTATGGCAAGAGGATTGAAATTACCAATCAGTGCGTTACGAATGCCATTATCAAAAAAATAGAATCTATAATTTTTTGTGACTTCCTTGCGCAGGTTTCTACTGAATCCCATGTGCCTGTATATGACAAATACTTTTTCCAGTAAGTCAAGATACCGATCGACCGTATTTTTACTCATTCCCAATTGCTTCCCCAGTTCGGTTATGGAGACCTCACTGCCAATTTGAAAGGCCAGAAGTTGCAACAGACGCACCAGTTTGTTGGAGTGACGGATACCTTCAAGCTCCAGAATATCCTTAAAGAGGTAAGAGCTGATAATTTCACGCAGGTACTCTTCGCGGCGGGCATTGTTTCGTATGGTGACAATTTCTGGATATGAGCCATAGATCAGCCGTGATTCCAGATTCGCTTCTGTTTCATGCCGTTTTTCGATCTTTGAAATTTCCATCTGCGCGAGGGGAAACAATGTTAACACGAATTTCCGGCCTGTGAGCGGTTCGCCCACATCCTTTGCCAGATCAAAAGAAGAAGACCCTGTTGCAATGATCTTTAAATGGGGCATATGATCCACAATAATTTTGAGATTCAATCCGATCTTCTCGATGTGTTGGGCTTCATCCACGACAAGAATTGAATGATTTCCCACAAAATCCTGAAGTTTGTTGATGGATTGGCTTTCAAGATACTGTCGTACAACAATATCATCCCCGTTTACAAAGAGAACTTTTGCAACGTCCTCACCTTCAAGGTATTTTTTTAGGAGTGTAGTTTTCCCTACCCGCCGAGCTCCATATATGACCACCACTTTGCCAGGCGTTATCAATTCCCTAAGGTTTTCTATGTGCTTTTGGGGTATATATATCATCATATTTTGTTAAATATAGTCAATAAATTGACTTAATTATAAAGAAATTAGTCATTTTGTCAAGTTTAAATAAATCTTAGCCATGAAAGGAGCTATGTTGGATGGGGGATATGCGATAGGGGATTTTGGCCCGCTCTGCCCGCCCTCCCCGTCCCGAGACCGGTACGGGATCGGGAGGCGCATATTCCATGTATGCAAGTATATATCCAGATAATCAGGTCTGGGCCAGGGATTGCGCCCATGTTAAATTGGCTTTGCCGTTTCACATCCGTGAAAATTTAACCCCAGTATGATATTCCATACCCACCCCGGTTAAATAAAATCACAAAGGCATTTAACAGGTCGGGCGGGGCAGGTTCCAGTGAAACAGGCTCCAATGCAGCCAGCTAACTCACCTTGATTCAGCGGCAAAGAGGTTAAATTATCAGAAATCAATTACCTAACAGAACCCGGTGTGCTTTCATTTTTTTCACGCAATCTGTTAAGGCGAAAGTAGATATTTCCCAAGGCCATCAATTCCTCATGGCTACCTTGCTCAACAATACGTCCATGGTGCATGACCAGAATCTTATCGGCATGCTGAATAGTTGAAGGCCTGTGGGCAATAATGAGGGTGGTTTGTCTTCTTGAGAGGGTAAAAATAGAGTCTTGAATCAAACGCTCTGTCTCTGGATCCACACTGGAGGTGGCCTCGTCCAAAATCAGAAGAGTTGGATTATAGGCCAATACTCGGCTCAGGGCCAGGAGCTGCCTTTGACCACCAGAGAGTATTGCACCACCTTCTCCTACCTCATGATCAAAACCACCTGAAAGGCGTTTTATGTATTGATAGGCGTTTGCCTGCCTGGAAGCCTCTTCCAGTGTTTCTTTCGTTATTTTTTTATTCCCCAAGGATATATTTTCTGCAATGCTGCCAGCGAAGATAAAAACGTCCTGCATAACGAGGCCCATTTGGGAACGTAGCTCCTCTATTTTCCACTCTCTGATATCAAGGTCATCTAAAAGGATGGTTCCCCTTTCAAATTCATAAAATCTCTCAATAAGATTGATTATAGTCGTCTTTCCTGACCCTGTTATGCCAACCAGGGCAACCATCTGGCCTGGCTTAATCTCAAAGGAAACATCGGTGAGGACTGGAAAGCCCTTCTCATAGGCAAAAGAGACATCTTTGAACTGAAGGTGACCTTCAGCTCTCACCGGTCTTTCAGGCGTCTCTGGCTCCTGAATCACCTCTTCTTGATCCATAAGCCCGAATATCCGCTCCATGGAGGCCATGGCAGATTGCATTATATTGTATTTTTCTGAGATATCCCTTATGGGTTTAAAAAACATCTGAATATAACCTATAAAGGCTACAAGCGATCCCAGGGTTAGCTGTTCTGATATAACTTTCCCACCTCCATACCAGAGCAGGAGACCTATACCTACAGAGGAAAAAACCTCCATGGAAGGCATAAATACAGCAAAAATCTTGATCTGCCTCATGCTCGCAAGGTAGTTTTTATGGTTAAGCTCTTTAAAGTATTTAAGCTGCATTTTTTCTTGGACAAAAAGCTGAATGATGCGAATACCAGGAATTCTCTCCTGGAGAAATGCATTAATTGCAGCAATGTTTTTTCTTATCTCACGAAATACCTCTCTTGCCTGTCTGCTAAAAAACAATGTCAACCCAAACACAAAGGGGAGAAGAATAAAGGAGATTAAAGCCAGGCGCCAGTTAAGATGTAGCAACACTACTATAATACCTGCCAGGAGAAATATATCTTTAAACACAGTGATTAGAACCGATTTGAACATTTCATTTAAATTTTCTATGTCATTTGTTACTCTGGTAACCAGCCTCCCTACTGGATTTCGGTCAAAAAACCTAATAGATTGCCCCTGTATCCGGCTAAAAAGCTCCATCCTGATGTCTTGCATCATATTCTGTCCGGATTTCTCCAAAAGATAATATTGCCAATAATTCAAGACGAAAGAGGCTCCAATCAAAAAAAGCAAAAACACTCCGATGAGCAATACGCCGTTAAGGTCTTTATGTCGCAATTTTATTATTGTATCGTGAGAGACATTGTTCAATGCTTTAACAGGCATATAAAGATAAGGGCCTTCTCCTTTTATTGCCTTTTCAGGAGCAAATAACCTGTTTTGATTACTTGCCTCTGCAGGGATCCTATAAAATCGGTCCCTGGAAATAAGCCCTTCCTCTTGGTAGTGTCTAAGATCCATAGGGTCAATCTGTTTGAGCTTGGAGCTTGAGAGAAACCCCAATCCGGTCTCTTTTGTAGTTTCTACAATGTGGCCATATTTCTGGTCAAACTCCTCGGCTAAGCCACCAGGCATAACCTTCTGGTGAACTGGGTACCAAAAAGATAATATGTACCGGTCTATGGCAATCTTTGGAAGGTAGGGAATAGAAAGATCAAATAGTGTGATCAAAAGAGTTAGGGCCAGAGCAAGAAAAAGGTTTTTTTTATAAGGCCTTGTATAGGGGATTAATCTTTTTAAAAGGCCTATATTGTAAGGTTTGCCAAGTTTGCCCTCTTCCATATATCCATAGTCAAGATGCATTGCTATCTGTCCTTTTCGTAAACATTCACCGCTGAGATTCACCCTGTTAGATAAAACAGAAGGCTCCCACGCACTTTTCTTTATCAGACAAGAGAATGCGCATTTTATGCTATAGCATTATCAAGCTATCTAACAGGGCAAGGAGATCGCTGACCCGCCAGCCTCGCCTGAAGAGCAAAGTTCCTGGACAGTTCCCCTTTGCCCCGCAGTAAGCGGGACAAAGGGGAATTTATTCGTCTCCGCGGCCTTTGCGTCTTTGCGGTAGATTATTACTCCCCTCCTAATTCCTCACTCAACTGCTGTCTTTCGTAAAGCCTGGTATATTCCTTCCGGACGACTAGAAGTGCAGCGTGGTCTCCAACCTCTACCAATTTACCAGCCTTAAGCACAAATATGATATCTGCTCTCCTAATGGTTGAAAGCCTATGAGAAACAATTATATTCGTTTTTCCATCTCTCATCTCAAGGATACTGTTTAATATATTAGCTTCAGTCCTGGTATCTACCTGAGAAAGGGCGTCATCCAAAATCAGGATTGGGGGGTTGGAAATAAGAGCCCTTGCTATAGTCAACCTCTGTCTCTGTCCTCCTGATAAAGTTATCCCTTTTTCTCCTAAAATGGAGTTAATGCCATTGGGAAAAGAATTGATATCGACTGCCAATTGAGAGATCTCAAGGACATTTCCCATGAGGTCCTTGCCTACTCCCTGTCGACCGAAGATTATATTGTTTAAGATGGTATCAGAAAAAATATGGGCCTCCTGGGTCACAAAACCGATAGACCCCCTTAAATTTTTTAGGTCTATATCATGAATAGGAATTTCATCAATCTGCACCATACCTCTTTCTGTTTCCACTAACCGGGGTATTATTTGAAGGAGTGTGCTCTTGCCTGAGCCTACTCCGCCTACAATTGCTATAGTCTGTCCAGCCTCTATCCTTATATCTATATCTTTCAGTGCAGGGTCCTTTTCTTGTGGATAGTAAAATGTTAAACTCTTTAGGCAAATCTCACCTCTAATAACCCCTCTAAATGGATTTGTTGTTTGATTGGTAATCTCCGGAACCTCATCTAATATACCATTTATCCTCCTCATTGATGCAGAACCTCTCTGGATCGAGTTTGTAACCCAACCAAGTGCCATCATAGGCCAGGTTAGAAGATTGAGATAACTAATAAAGGCTACAAAGTCACCAGTGGTAATATTCCCCAGAATAGTCAGTCGTCCCCCAATCCAGATAACTACAGCAAGTCCAAGATTGGTAAATAATGTCATCATCGGGAAAAAAATGGCGAGAGTCTTGGCAAGATCGAGATTATTGGAGATATATGTCTCTCCGTTATCCTTTACTCTGCTATATCCCCAAGGTTGGCGATTATAGGCCTTAATAACTCTGATTCCGGCTAACGCCTCCCTAACTGACTCTGTTAATTCAGAAAATGTCTGTTGTGCTTGCCTAAATTCTCCGCCCATCTTGCGGGTAATAATCAAGGTAAAATAAAAGATAAAAGGTGTGGGAACGAGGGAGATGAGGGTTAATTTTATGTCTATATATAACATAAAACCTATAGTGGCCAAACCAAGTACAACCCCGTCGGTCAGCGCCACTAATCCTATTCCTGCAGCCATCCTTACAGCATCGATATCATTTACAGCACGTGCCATCAAGTCACCTGTTTTTGTCCTCCAGTAAAAGGAAAGGGGAAGTGTCTGCAGATGCTTATAAATTCTATTTCTTAAGGACTTTTCCACCTTCCTGGAGTGACCAAATACGAAATACCGCCAGATGTATCTAAAGATTGCCATAGTAATTGCAATTCCCACTATGATTAGTGCGTACTTGAGTAACAGAACAGAACTCGCCTGGCCAATAGTTAAGGAATCTATTGCTTTTTTTATGATTCTGGGGATGAAAAGCTGGAGAGTGTCTACAAACAAAAGGCTGGAGAGTCCAATAATCAGGGCTATCCTGTTCTCGATAAAATAGGTCTTAAGGGGTTTAAAGTCTTTTAGCATACTGTCTTATCCTGCAGCATTACACATGAGAAAAAATTATGACGACCTTGAACCATATAAGAAGATAGCAATGATTTTCAACCTAAACTTGGGGTCTTTCAAAAGATCGTCATCTCTCTTATCAAGCGCTTTAGCCCAGACATCAGCCTGGGCTATAATTGAATAATGTTGAACCAAAGGATGAGTTTGCAGGCCTAGCAGGTGGAATGATGTTCGGCCCTGAGATGGAGGTAGGTAGTCTGCACGATCGGCCCTATACCGTTAGAGGGCCAGAAAAGGATAAAATTCGTCAGCAAGTGAATAAGACGATCACATCTCTTATTAAACGAAATAACTTATGATCGCCAACTTACCTCTTATATCTTCCCATTAATTGGCCTTCGGCCAAGATATGTCCTTCCATTGCCTTCAGTAATTGGGCCTTGGTAATTCCAGCCTCTAAATTAATTTCTGTATCCAGGGCATAGAGTTTGAAATAATATCTATGCGTGCCACCAGGAGGGCATGGGCCCCCATAGCCAAATTTCCGAAAATCATTCATTCCATGTTTTGCGCCATTTTCAATTATCTTTTCAGGTGGTATCTTAGCAGGCAACTCCTTTATGCTTGCTGGTATATTAAAGAGTACCCAGTGTACCCATGTACCCATTGGCGCATCAGGATCATCACAGATAAGGGCAAGGCTCTTTGTGCCCTCAGGAACACTATTCCATGTTAATGGGGGAGAAACATCTTCCCCATCGCATGTATAGCCTTTAGGGATCATGCTGCCTTCAGAAAATGCAGTGCTTGTAATTGTAATCGCCATCTTTTTACCTCCTCTCATTTTAGAACGGACTTCATCTTTGCCGTTTAAAAAACAAAGAAAGAAGAATGGAATTAGTAAACAAAAAATTCTCCTATACATTTTTGAACTCATCATTGTTCCAGAATCATGAACCACATTGAGCCATAACAGGATGGAATTAAATTACATCGACATCTAAAAGATTTCAAGTATTAAAGCTTGCTGATGCCTGCCTGTGCGTGGCCGCACGCAGACAGGGCTGTTTGCCTTCCGGGGCGTAGGCCTTACTGGCCGGAGGCTGAGCGCTGAAGGCTTACTTATTTATTTTTTGTATCCAACTGGCATAAGAAGTAGTGGCTCATGGGTTTTTGTAATACCCATAACCTGGATAACCTTCTCATCTTCAAAGGCTCCCACAATTCCTGCTTCCATTCCCATCGCCTGAGATTGAAGAAAGATATTTTGCCCTATGTGCCCTGCCTCCATCATTGCATATCTAACTCCTCTCTTGCCATATTTAATCATAATTCGACTGTATTCTGCTGTAATGAGAAGAGTAATCGGGGCATAGGCCATCCACATTTGCCCAAGTGATGCTATTGCAATATCCCTTCTAACATCTCCTTCTTGTGTAAGGGAAAAGGAATGGTTAGCTGGCTCATAACGGTAAACGCCAGGAACCAGCTTTTCGATAGAATCTCCTCCAACCGCTACGTAAATATCCATAGGATATAATGCCCCGGCAGATGGTGCAGCCCTTTTAAATCCTCCTGATTCTGTAATTCCCTGGGCTGCCCAGAGTAGCTGGGAAAGTTGCCTGAGGGTAAGGGCCTTACTATTGAACGATCTAATAGTTCTTCTTTGATGGATTGTCCTTTCAAGGGATACATCTCCATCCAGCTTAGGATCAGGTAACTGCATGCTACCACCTCCTTTCTGTTTAAGAGGACTCCTTTTTGCGCTAGGCAAAACCCTATGAGGGATTAAAATAGATCCGCAAAGGCAAACGAAACCTATTAATTTGCAAAATCCTCTTCTTGTTAATTCAATTCCTAGCATACTTGAATCTGATTTTATCTATTAAATTAGGACGCAGACCCGCCTGCCAGACGGCGGGCAGGTTTTCGCCGATATCCGCAGATAATTATTCTATTAGCTCTTTATATTTATGTGCCTTAGGCACATTAAAAATCTTTACAATCTGCGTTCATCTGCGTCCAAAAAGGAAATCCATATACTATCAAATTACTCTCCATTCATTTGTATAAATGTTCATCCTTTTTTCTCTTACAAATCCAATGAGGGTAATCCCCAAATCATCTGCTAATCTCACAGCCAAATTTGTGGGGGCCGATTTTGAGATTAGTATAGGGATATTTCTTTTTGCCACCTTAAGCAATACTTCTGATGAGATCCTACAGCTTGTGACTACCATTCTCTCTTCTGTTGGTATATCTTTTAAAATGCATTCACCAAACAATTTATCAATGGCATTATTTCTGCTAATATCCTCCTTGAAAACCAAGATATCTTTTTTATCACACAGGGCCACAGAGTGAATTCCACCAGTAGAGATAAAAATCTCGGAGCGATGTTGAAACTCTTCTGCTAAAGAAAAAACATTATGAGGTGCCACGGAAATTTGCGATTCTACCTTTGGTTGGTCCTGGCTATTGGCAGCACTATAGACAATGTTGAATGGTAATGGCTGTAAATCTTTATGTTTTTCTGTCTCAACCCACACTATACCCTTACTGTCATCAAGGTTGACTTTCTTTATTTCTTCCTTGGTTTTTACTAATCCCAAAGAGAAAAGAAAACCTATTGCAAGAGATTTTAGATCTTTGGGTGAGCAAGGTAATGTTGCAAGCTTCTGACTATTTAAAACTATGGTTAGCTGGGCCTCAGTAACAACTATATCCTCTATTTCGCTTTTCCTTTTCCCTATAACTCTAATTACAGAAAATCTCTCTGTATTGTCCATTACCCTTCTTCCTCTCATGCATCGATCAATAAAATAATAACACAAAGGTTTCAGAAACTATCCGTTACTAAGGAAAGAATTTCAAGTTTAAAATGTTTTATACTGAAAAAGGCAGTGGAAATCCTGGATTGTGGTTTCTAGAGAAATTCAGATACTAAAAGTAAAATTTTTGTACACAGAACTGGATAAGCTAGAACGCTATAAACCATTTGACACAAAGTTGATTTTTCCTTCTAAGATAGATATATTGAGAAGGAAACATTCTAGCTGCAAAATCTTTAAATAATGAAAAGGTATACTATCATATGGGATTTTGATGGGACAATCCTTCCACCAGAACCCTATGACAGTGAACAATCACTATTAATACATAAATTAAATCAATCACGGGAAGAGATCCCTTTTTTTATGCATGTTGTTGGCAGAGTCATCATCTATGCTGATATGAAGAAGCAGCTTAGGAGAACCTTTAAAAAATTATACCTACATTTCTTGATGGGCACCCAAATTGAAGTGCTTGATCATGTTGCAGAACCCCTTGCAGAAAAAATATCAGAAGCTGATCGACAGACTTTATTACGCTTAAAAGAGGATGGTCATAATATGATGGTCTTAAGCTGCGGCACTGTTGATTTAAGCGAAAGAGTTTTAAAAGTTGCAGGTTTAGACA
>JAUWZC010000027.1 GCA_030615565.1 Desulfobacteraceae bacterium
GGTAATCAAGAAGTGTTGTATCCTGGGCTGTAGCTAAAATCCATGCAAGGTTATTAAGTGCCAATCCATCATCAGGGTTGAGCCTGAGGATATTTTCATATGCCCACTTAGCCTTGGAAAGGTTCTCTCTCTTTTGATAGATATATGCAAGACCCTTATAGATCTCGATATTTTCTGGGGACTCAATGAGCTGCCGATTCAGGATATGTGTCAGAAATATATGCTCAAGATTTCTCTTTAGGGGACCAAAATTAAGTGTGTATCCCAGAGAGGTAATAAGGATGAAAAAGATAACCAAAAATAGGGCTAAACGTCTTGAATGGCGCTTGATTAATTGAGGATCCTGCAAGGATTTCCACAATAACTCAACTCTTTCAGCAATGCTAAAATGATGCCAGGATGGATGATGTCGGCTTTGACCACTAACCTGTGCTATCTTTTCAAGCGACATAATTGTGGGTTCAGGTTTGCCTATGAGTTTAGCTGAATAAAGATCTGCCTGACGCTCAAAGTTTCTCATAAAAAAACCCATGATATATCGAAAGTAGAGGATGACACTCAAGATGATAGGCAGAGAGAAGAGTGAATAAAAGATGCTTGTCTGAAGCTCCTTTTGGCTACTTAAAAGGCCAAACAGCCAAGGATGAGTGGCCATTACATAAAAGAAGACATCAAAAAGGCCAATGGAGATAGCCATATAGCCTAAGAGAAAAAGGATGTAGAAAAGAATGTGCTTATATTTTATATGGCCTATTTCATGGGCCATAACTGCATTGAGTTCTTCTTCTGAAAGGATATTTAATAAAGAATCTGTTACAAGGATGTACCTAAACTTTGGCAGTAGACCCATAACACCAGCGGTCATCATCCGTCCCTCTAATATCGGCCACCGCAATATGTCTCTATATTTAAATCCAGACTTCTGCAGAAAATTCACTATACTCTCTTTCTTTTCTGTCTGGGGAAGGCTGCTACATCCCCACCAATATTTGATAAAGGGAGGGAGGAATATTACAAGAAGAATCAGAAATACAGTAAAAAATATAAATTGTCCGATCTCATTTTCAAAGGCCTTCTTTAAAGATGGCCATGCAAGTACTGTAATTAAGTCATAGCAAACAGTAAGGATTGCCCAGGGAAAGAGGATGGGAAGATTGAGCTTTATATTTGATACCACATAGACCCATCTCTTTTTTAGGGGATATTTAAAGAAGGCACAATAAGCAGGATAGCCATAATACCAGATGGTGGCAAGAAAGGTAAAAAAGATAAGGATTGCTACAGCACTAGGCAGAATAGAAAATGTGATAAATCCAGGAATTTTAAGAAGCCAGTATTTCAGATTTAAAAGGTAAACACATAATGCGAATATCAATATAGATAAAATGGAGAGTTTCGTGACCACCGATTGGTAGGCAGAACTTACATTGCTCTGACCAAAACTGTTGGAATTACCTCTAAAGAGTCCTAAAAGCCTGGAGAAGCGATATCTACAGTAGATTATAAAATTGAGCCATAGTAAAAAGATGACAAAGATGGAGATTATAGGTGATCTGAATAGACCCTCGACAGGATAATTGAACTGAAATAGTACCAGTACAATGATAATATAAATAATGTTATTGAACATTGATTCAGAATCCCCAATCTTTCAATCTTTCTAACATCCTTTGTCTATGAGTGCCTGGCCAATAAAATCGTTTGCAAGTTGGGCAAAAAAGAATCCTTTTATGGTATTTAAAGAAAACAAAATCAGGGACATTCTGCCTTGCTGCTTCTCCTTCAGTCTTGGATAGAGGCGAATTACAGACAAGACATCTGCTGAACCAGTCTCTCCGGTCCCTTGTGAGTGTTATAGCGTTGTCAACTACATTGAGCTGGTCTTTCACCAGATCGCAGTCAACAAAGATAGAGTTTGAATATTGCCTGGCAGTTGCATGATTCCTTGTCAGGAGAATTCTTCCTTCCTTAACCAACTCAGATAATCTCTGATCTGGATAGCTTGACTGGTAAAAGGTATCATAGCCTATAATCCTTAAATATCTTGCTAACTTGCCGAGCATTTTATCAGCCACAAACAGTATTGGGTTTATTGTGTTCATTGGGTTTATCGTGTCTGTTGTGCTAACTTTAGGTAACTTAGATCATTTGTATCTGTCCATGGGTGCACTGTTCAGAGGTTCAAGGTTGACCAAAAATTTAAACCGTGCATAACTACCATAGCCTTTTATGATATGAATTATCATGCCTGATTCACCAACGCTAGCAGTTATGGTTTCATTAAGCACTCCCCAGCCTATGAGCAAGATCAAAGAAAGAAAGGTAACCCTGAACCTTGAACCCGTGAACGGTTACGATTAATTTTGCTGATAGTTCAGCTTAATGATTTCAAAATTTGGTGGTGGGTTCAATTGGAAAATCTCTTTAGGGACTGGTTTGTTCAATTTTAAACTTTTGTATCGTATTTCTGCTGATTGATCCTCATCTTCCTTTAATATCTTTATTTTTAAGGGATGTAACCCCAAATCCCCTTCCTTAAATTCCGATAAAATTATTGTAAACCCTTTCTTTGGAAAATAGGCAGATTTTGGTAGAAGGGTTCTTGAAGAAAAAGAAATCGTTTCTATGATCTCACCCTGCTTATTATAAAGAGAAATTTCATATGGCTTCAAGCTAACTGCTCCGCCTGCGGCGGACAGTATTGGTATTCTACCAGAAAAAATTATCCATGCTAAATCCAGATCAAGACCACATAGGAAAAACTGCTTTATTTTTAAAGAATTTGGTGTACCACTGAAAAATTTCTTATCAGTGAGAGATAATACTGAAATATCTCTTTCATCAGCTACGATGTAAAGGAGGGGTCTTCCCCAGGGATGAGTAATCTCGAGCCTAACCTTAAAAGGCATACAACCAACAGCAAAAAGATTTGTCTCTGTTTCTTCTTCCCCCTTTTTTAAATTTAATTTTCCAATCCCTTGAAAGCTCGATACTTTTTCCTCTTGATCTTGTAGGTTGGAGATAAGCCGGATAGTATCTTGTTGAGAGAAAGGTTTAGCAGGCGGAAAAGGTACAAGGTGAGCACATCCTAAAACCAGAGTTAAAAGAAAAATAGACAGAAATGATAAAAAATTGTTCAATATTTTGTAAGCGTTCACAGGTTCAGACCTGCCCGCCGGATGGCAGGCGGGGTTCACCCCTGCCCGACGGACGGCAGGCGGGGTTCAGGGTTGGTGGCCTTACGATTTTCTGCATTTTTTTTTTAAATTTAAGTACAAGCTCGCATGACATATCCAAAGAATCTAATGAATTCCTTATTGGACACAGACTCGAAAACTTTCTTCATTATTATAACCTTGAACCCCTGGCCCAGACCTGGCTTCCCTGGCCATTGCGTGGAAACTCCTGGCATAGCATTCAGTTAGATCGTGCTAAGAGTTCATATCAAGTCGCGCCAGGGCAGGCCTGAACCATTGAACCCATGAACGGTTACAATATTTTTAAGATATCAAGGCGCATTACCTTTCAGATGCTCCATAACATCTTTGATCTTCCTGTTCAGAGTCTCATGATTTGCATTCTTTAGAGAAAGCGCCTTTTTGTAAATTTTCAAGGCCTTTTCATAATCTTTTTTTTTGAAATAAACATCACCTAGATGTTCATTAATGGCAGGATCTTCAGGGGCCAATTCAACAGCCCTTTTCAGCTCAATAAGGGCCTTATCGTAAAGTCCTTTCCGAAAATAAACCCATCCCAGGCTATCAATTATATAACCGCTATTGGGTTTGTACTGCAGAGCCCTTTTAATTAACTCCTGTGCCTTATCAAGATAAATGCCCTTATCAGCATAGGTATAGCCAATGTAGTTAAGGGCATCGGCATGCTTAGGATTTATCTTTATTACCATTTCCATTTGTTGGATACATTCTTCGTTTCTTTTTAATTTATCCAATACAATGCCAAGCCTGTATAGAAGGCCAGTATTTTTTTCATTGTATTTTAGTCCCTCCTTTAAGATATCCATAGCATTATGAAATTCATCTTTGATTTCATAGAGTGAGGCCAACATCAAATATAGTTGAGGGTTTTCCTTCTTATGATTAATGGTTTTTTTAAGGAGGTTTATGGCCTTATCAGATTTTTTTTGCCTTTCCAAGATATAGGCCATACGCATCCTGGCATCTACAAAATAACTGCTATCGGGATTAATAAGATTAAGGTTTTGATAGGCCTTATCAAAATCTCCATTCTCTTCCAGGGCGGCTCCTAGATAATATCTAGCCTCCTGATCATCTGGCCATGCAGACACTATTGATGTAAGTTCTGCAATAGACTCACTCAATTTTCCATATTTGAGGTATATAAGGCCAAGTCTTTTTCTTTTTAGATCTCCAGGGCCTAATATCTTTTTCATCTCATCCATATGTTCTTCAGCAAATTCGTCTTGGCCAACCTTGTAGTAAAGGGCAATAAGTCTTTCCCTAGCTATTGTATTGTTAGGGTATAAGAGCACTATTTTTTTATAGGTTTCTATTTCCATATCAACGTTAGCTGTTTTATCAAACAGGGTTGCCAAATCGAAAAGGGCTGGAAGGAATCTGGGATTTATTTCAAGTACCTTAAGAAATGCCTCCTTTGCTCTGTTATATTCTTTGAGCTCCAGATTTATTCTCCCTTTATAATAATGAGCTATTGTCAGCTCAGGTTCATTCTTTGTCAGAATGGATAGCTGATTTAGTGCAAGATCATATTTTTTCAACCTGATAAAGAGTGTCGATAGATGAAGCCTCACTTCCCTGTTATCTGGGTCCTTTTTCAGGATTCCCCTGTACTGGGATATAGCCAAGTCAAATTTCTTTAGCTGAGAGTAAATTTCTGCCAGGAACTCCTGTGCCTTAAGATCATCAGGTGTAAGGTCAACTGTCTTTTTGGCAAAATTTAAGGCATCTTCCATCTTGCCGTTTTCAACCAATACTTCAGACAATTTTATAAGTAGATATGGGGAGTCTTTGTCATGTTTCAGTGCCTCTTTTAGATAGATTTCCGCCTCTTTATAATTGCCGTTTGTTATAGCTATACTGGCGAAGGCATAATTTTGATAGGCATATTGGGTGAAATCTTTTTTATCGTTAATTTCTCCTGATAGGATAGGGCCTTGTTTTGAGGGAAATTTTTCTTCTATCCACACACACGACAGGGCAAGTACTATTAAAACAAACAAAGATGAAATAGATATCTTTTTAATTGCTTTATTCATTTGAAAGGTCAGAGAAATCTTCTTCAAAATTGGGTATATTTGCAACCAACCATTTCTTGGCATTTTTAAGGATCTTTTCCTGAATCTGTCGAACCCTTTCCCTGGAAATGTTATATTTATCTCCAAGCTCCTGAAGGGTCAAGGGGTGTTCGGCCAATATTCTGTTATCAAATATATCCCCGTGTTTCCCTGAAAGGGTTTTCCTATATTCCTCCAATTTTTCCCGAAGTAACTCTTTTCTTTCCTTTACAGATATCTGTTGATCTATACCAATTTCTGGAGAGGGCAGAAAAGATCCATAATCTTGCTTAGTATCTTCTTTAACCGGTGCATCAAGAGAAACCTCCCATCCACCTAGTCGTTGCGCCATTTCTATTATTTCATCTTTTTTTACATCTAATCGCTCTGCAAGGAGTTTGGGTTCAGGGTCATAACCTAAAGATAGCAATCTCTCTTTCTCCTTTGCAAGATTGAAAAAAAGCTTTCTTTGAGCCTGAGTAGTCCCGATCTTGACCAACTTCCAATTCTCCATGATAAACTTAAGGATGTAGGCCTTTATCCAAAATGAGGCATAATAAGAAAACTTAACACCCTTGTGTGGATCAAATTTCTTTACTGCTTGCATTAACCCAACATTTCCTTCCTGGATTAAATCCATAAGGTTTTTCATCCAATACCTATGAAAATCCATTGCGATTTTTACTACTAATCTTAGGTTGGATAGAATAAGCTTATGGGCTGCCTCCCGATCATTTTTTTGCCTATATCTAATAGTAAGTTCTATCTCTTCGGCTTTGGTAAGAAGCTTGTACTTCCTCATTTCCCATAAATACATTTGCAAAGGATCGTAGGCGACTAAGGAGCCATCCTGCTCTTTCGGAACAGGCCTGAGGTCATACTGGGCATCTATAGCTAGATCATCTATTTCTTTTTGAGCATTTCTATCTTTTTTCTTTTTCACTTTCATTTACTCTTGGAGGCTTGGGGCAATGGAGAGATGGGGTAGGGGTTATGAATTTTGAATATGAACTCTGAGATATTTCTTTTTTCCTGTTCTTAACAAAATAATATTACTCTGGATATCATCCGGCCCAACTATTGTTTCAAAGGATGGGACTGTTTGCCCATTTATATATGCACCTCTCTGGGATATTAACCTCCTTGCCTCACTCCTCGTTTTACATAGACCAGTTTTTTGAAAAAGAATGTAGGCCTCAATTCCTTCACCTAAATCATTCCTTGTTATAGAGTATGTGGGAATTGCCCCAATGTCCTTAATAATTCCTTGACTGAATAACTGTCTGGCAGAGCTTCGAGCATTATCCGCTGCCTCTTGACCATGACATATTTTTGTTGCCTCATATGCTAAAACATCCTTTGCCTCTCGTAAATTCTCACCTTTTAGACTAGAAAGTTTTTCAATCTCATGCATGGGGAGGAAGGTAAAATAAGAAAGGAACCTCCTTACGTCCCTATCATCTATATTTACCCAGTATTGGTAATATTCATAGGGAGATGTCAATTCAGGATCAAGCCATACGGCACCTTTCTGAGTTTTGCCCATTTTATAACCATCAGCAGTAGTTATCAAGGGAAAGGTAAGGCCATGGATAATTTTGCCTTCAATTCTTCTAGTCAAGTCAGCACCAGCTAAGATATTCCCCCACTGATCGTTTCCTCCCATCTGCAGGAGACAGTCGTAGTTTTTATAAAGATGCCAGAAATCATAAGCCTGAAGGAGCATATAATTAAATTCTAAAAAGCTGAGGCCAGTCTCTAGCCTCTGGCGGTAGCTTTCGGCTGCCAACATCCTGTTTACACTGAAATGTCTACCTATATCCCTTAAAAAGTCTATGTAGTTTAGAGGGGCAAGCCAGTCAGCGTTGTTGAGCATAAGGGCCTTCCCATTAGTGAAATCAATAAACCGGGATAGTTGTCTCTTAATGCCCTCAGCATTGATATCGATCTCCTCCCTTGTCATGACAGCTCTAATTTCATCCTTACCACTGGGATCGCCCACAAGAGACGTACCACCCCCGACCAAAGCTATTGGCCTATGACCTTCTCTCTGCATGTGGGCAAGGGACATAATAGGAAGCAAACTACCAACATGTAGGCTTTTTGCTGTTGGGTCAAAGCCGATATAACAGGTAATTGGTTTGCTCAAGAGCTCCATGAGCATATTTTCATCAGTTATCTGTTCAATAAAGCCTCTTTCCTTAAAGATATCATACATGTTTCTCAATTAATCACCCCCAGTAGTAATTATCAGCTTAAGTTATAATATCATACACCTCTCCTATCCCTCTGGAAGCTTTACCCTTACTACCTGTCCTTTAGTGCCGAGGTAACCAACCTCCTTTCCATTTAAGAAAAACTCAATTCCACCTGCATTGCCTACCAGAATGTTAAAGCCCTTATCTGCCGTCCATCGAGGAGTTTGCCCTGGCCGGAAAAGGTACTCTTTAATTGGTTTATCATCAATGCAAATGGCAATCCAGGTCCGGCTATTGACATTGGCAGTAAGAATAAACCCAGGTGATAGAGGTTTTTCATCTTTTTTCTCAAGCGGAATTGTTGGCCCCTCAAGGACTATAGCATCATCAACGGGTTTAGATTTTAAAGCGGTTTCACTCACCTCATCTACCACTCTTTCATCCTCTTGAATAAGTATTTCCTTCTCTTTATTATCCTGACCTTTGTTAGCCGCCCTTTCTGGTATATTTCCCTTTTTTTCTACAGGGCTTTGTGTCCCGAGATACTGAAAGGCCTTCTCAATAATTGAAATATTGCTCCTGTTTAGATAAATAAGAGCGATAATAAGGGCCAAAGCCAAAACAGGAATAATGATGATAAGATATGGTCTACCTGATTGTGGTCTTATTTTCTTTGACACTTCGGGTTTAGATTTTTGAAAAGAGGAGGTCCTCAGGTAATGATGTATTATTGTTTCTTTGTCCAGCCCTAAAAATTCAGCATAGGACCTCAGAAAGCCTTTAACAAAGATCTGTGAAGGCAGTTTACTCCATTCTTCATTTTCTAATGCTTCAAGATTATGCCGTCTTATCCTTGTAACCTCAAATATTTCATCTAATTCAATATGGCGCTCTTCTCTGGCTTTTCTTAAAAGACTGCCCAGGCTAATATTGTCTGTTGTTTCCTTTTCCTTTTTTTTGTTAGTAGATTTTTCCATATTAAAATATGACCTTAATAAAGGACTCCTTCCTAAGTTTATTTAACCAGGTAGCATATCTTTTTTCGACTTTTTCCTTAAATAATTTGGAATAGATTGCATCCTGGATCTCTTCAAAAGGTTTTAACCTTCTTTTTTTCTCTTCTACTAACTTCAATATTTGAAATCCAGACGGAGCAATATCTAAATCAGTATGGTCCCCAACTGAAAGAATAGCTATTTTTTTTCTTAATGTGGGTTCAAGCTGGCTTGTTTTTATCCATCCCAGATGACCTCCCTCTGGACCTGCCGGCCCCTGAGAATATGTCCTGGCCATCTCGGAAAAATCGTGGCCTTGTTTAAGCCTCCTCAATATCTCTTTTCCTAAGGACTTTACGTGAGTAATCTCTTGTTTATCATCTGGTTTTTTAACCTTTAAGAAAATTCTAGCTAGCCTAACTTTAGAGGTCTCAGTATATTCTTTGGAATGTTTTTGATAATATTTTTTCATATCCTCTTCGGTTATAACTATCTTTGATTTTACCTCATAATTTACCAACCGAAAGCGCTCAATCTCCTTTTTTATCTTTTCTTTATACTTTTTTAGGGTTACCCCTTCTAACTTTAGATTATAGATTAACTCCTCCTGAGTTAAATTGTTTTCCTTTTTTACCTTCTCAATTGCCTCCTCTACATCCTTTACTGTTACCTTTAGTCCCAATTTAATTATTTGTTGTTCTGTTATCTTTTCATTGACCAGGTTATCTAAAATAGCCCTGCGCATCTCATAGAATTTTTTCTCATTTCTTAGTTGCAAATCCTTGGCACTCAACCCGGTTAACTCTTTGATTGAGGCATTGAGCTCATGGAGGGTAATTATATCGCTGTTAACTGTAGCTACAATTCTGTTTGTTATCTCGGCCCAGAGATAACCAGGAGCTAACGTAAAGAAAACAAGCAATAGCTTAAAAGGGATAATTAATTTAGTTTTCTTCATTAGCAGTCCTTATTTTGCCTAATAAAGTGTAGTTGACTTTAACAAGATAATTATTCCTCAGTTCTTTAAGCCATGCTGTATATTGCCTTTCCATTGCCTCTTCAAGAAGCCTATTTTCTATTTCATCCTTTACTTCTAGAAGCCCTTTTATCCCTGCCGGTTCTCTTTTTAGAACTTTTATAATATGGAAGCCATAGGAGGTTTTAATAATGTTGCTGAGCTTACCAACATGAATTGAAAATATGATATCAGATAGGGGAGAAGGAAGTATCTCCTTGGTTTTCCAGTGCATACCATAATCTCCTTGGATTCCAGAGCGCAGAGATTTTTCCTTAACTAATTTTGTCATGTCTTCTCCCCTTTTAAGCCGGGCGAGCACAACCTTAGCCTCTTTTCTTGTTTTAGTAACGATATGCATAAATTTGGCCCTTGGAGGATACCAGAAATCCTCTTTCTTCTCCTGATAGTAAGACTTAATAAGATGATAGGAAATAGGAGCTAGAGACTCAGTCTGCTCCTTAACAATCTTTTTAATTAAAAGGTGTTCCCTGAATCTCTCCTTCCATTCATTATAATCTATGCACCTGGATAAAAGCGTATCGTTAAAGCTATTGCCTGGATAATCCTTGACAATATATTTTATAGCCCTTTCCAATTCAATCTCACTTAAGGTAATGCCATTTTCTTTTCCATATTCAAGCACAAGAGAGTCATCCACAATTCTATCTATAAGACTATTGATAGAGGCCCATACTGCCTTTTTAGGGATTTCATTTTCAAGCGAGGCAATGTTCACTTCTCTCTCTATGTCTCCCACTGTAACTAATCGATCTCCTATTTTGATAACAACACATTGACTCGACTCTGTGTTGGGGGAGCATGCTGACAAGGTAAAAGGAATAAAGAGACAAAGAAATGGAGAAATGAAATACCTTAAAATATTGATATTAATCATAGATAAATTTATAAAAGATAGCATAACTTATTTAAATTACAATATTATTATGGGAAATGCAAGAAGAATTTGGATCAATTTTCTACTATATAGTGATTAAATTGACCTATTATTTTCTCTGCCTCATCAAGGGTAGCAATGGCCCCCCTTTCTTTGCTAATAACCTTTAGTTTTTGATCGGATATAAATGAGAAATTGTCTGGATGACTACAAATTAAATCAACCAAGTTGGATGACGATACATGGGTATCCTTAGAGAAGGAAAAGATCATATGGTCATCTTTGATGTCTAAGCCTATTGAGCCGATTTTCTTCAGGCCTATTTTGATCTTAATAACTGAGATAAGATTTAAAACCTCTTTTGGCAATGATCCAAACCTATCTTCAATTTCTCGTACCATCTCCTTTAATTCCAAATCCCCTTTAATAGCGGATAAACGTCTGTATATATCAAGCCTGACATCGCCCTCCTCAATGTAGCTGCGAGGAATAAACACTGGTAGATCAGTGTTTATCTCAGGGAATATCTCCTCATGCCACACCTCACCCTTTAGTTCTGCAATTGCCTGTTCTATCAGTTTTAGATACAGTTCATAACCAATAGCCTTGATATGCCCTGATTGAGAGAATCCAAGTATGTTTCCCCCTCCTCTTATCCTTAAATCATTTAAGGCAATGTTGACCCCTGAGCCTAAGCAAGAAAAATCCATCAAAACCTTCAATCTTTTCTGGGCATCATTTGTCAAATTAGAGCCATCTGAAATTAGGAGATATGCATAAGCCTTCACATTAGACCTACCGACTCTCCCCCTGAGCTGATAGATCTCAGCCAGGCCAAAGCGATCTACCTTATTAATAATTATAGTATTAGCTGAAGGTATATCCAGACCTGAGTCTATTATGGTAGTGCACACAAGGACATCTGTCTCCTTGGCCAAGAATTTAATCATCGCCTTCTCTAAATCCCTCTCTTTCATCTGACCATGGGCAATGTCAATTCTGGCCATGGGAACAAGCCTGCTCAATTTATCCGCCATTGTCTCAATAGTTTGAACCCGATTGTGGACAAAAAAGGTCTGTCCCCCTCTATCTAATTCCTTTTCTATTGCATGAGATATAATATCTTCATCAAACCTGGCCACATATGTCTGAATAGAGAGTCTGTCAGCAGGCGGGGTTTGAATGATGCTCAGATCCCTGACCCCCATCAAGGACATATGTAAGGTCCTTGGAATAGGTGTGGCTGTCATGGCAATGATATCAATGGAGTGCCGATATTTTTTTATTTTTTCCTTGTCCTTGACACCAAAGCGCTGCTCCTCATCAATTATAAATAGGCCCAGATCTTTAAATATAACATCATCAGAGAGGATTCTATGAGTTCCAATAATAATATCAATCTTCCCTAAATATAAATCACGTATTATTCTTTTTTGCTCTGGTTTCGAAATAAAGCGGCTCAGCACAGCAATCCTGACAGGATATGAGGCAAAGCGCTTTGAGAAAGTCTGGTGATGCTGCTCAACTAAAACAGTTGTTGGGGCAAGGATAGCTACCTGTTTTCCATCCATAACAGCTTTAAAAGCAGCCCTCATGGCTACTTCTGTTTTACCAAAACCTACGTCGCCACAAATGAGCCGATCCATTGGTCTGCCTGATTCCATATCAGAAAGTACATCATCAATAGCCTTGATTTGATCCGGAGTTTCCTCATAATCAAAGGTTACCTCAAACTCCCTATAGTAATTATCTACTTTTGAAAAGGAAAAACCCTTAAGGAACTTTCTCATGGCATAGATTTTAACAAGGTCTTTGGCTATCTTTTCTATTGACCTCTTGGCCTTCTTTTTCGCTATTAACCATGATTTTCCACCTAGTCTGTCTAATTGAGGATTATCATCATCTAAACCAATATATTTCTGGATGATGTTTATCCTATCTGCTGGGATATAAAGGCGATCATTGTAGGCATATTCAATAATTACAAAATCTCTGACCCTGCTGGCGATCTCCATCTTTAAAAGTCCGCCATAACGACCAATGCCATGATCCTGATGAACAACTAAATCACCTACCTTCAATTGACTGAATCCTGTCCATGGAATGGCCTGAACCCTGTCATCCTTTTTTCTTCTTTCTCTCCCACTTTTTACTCCGAAGATCTCATCTTCTGTAATTATGATCAGGTTTGAGGACAGAAATCTAAATCCTTGTGAAAGATATCCTAAACAGATGTATAATCCTTTTTTCCTTTTAATCTTTGACCAATCAGAGGATATTTCTTGGGCAATAATTTGATAATTGAGCAAGATTTCTTTTAGCCGTCCTGCCTGCTGTTCTGTTCTACATATGAGTACGATCTGATTTCCCTCATCAATCCATTTCTTAACTTTGACTGCCAGAGGGGCAAGTGAGACCTTCGGCAGAGTGATATCTTTATAGTCATATTCCGTTTCTGTCACCTGTGATTCCTTGAAATCTATTACCAATCCTTCCTTTTTAAAACCGGTGTTGATATTAAGATCGAAGAAAGAAATCTTGGGATATCCGGACATGGTCATTTTCAGCTCTTTTACCTCGAGAAAAAGTCCATCGGTTTGAGGAAAGGGTTTTCCTTTCCCCAAGCACTCATCCTTAAATCTTCCTTTCTCCTTGTTAAGCTTATCCAAGATAGAGCTGGCTCTATCTGTAAAATTATCTGATTGAGCAATGCAAATATAAGCCTCTTTAGGAAGATAGCTAAAGATGGTATCAAGATGGGGATAGAAATGTTGCAACCACGCCTCAATCCCTGGAAAACTCCCTACTGATTCCAAAGGCGATGGAAGTCTCCCCATTGATCTGGCTCTTTTGATGTTTGAAGGTCCCAGAATAATCTCATTTGCAGGGAGAATAATTAGCTCTTTTAAATCAGACTTCGATCTTTGATCGGCTGGGTTAAAGAGCCTTATGGATTCCACAGTGTTTCCCCAGAATTCAACCCTGACTGCTGAATCATATAACGGCGGGCATAGATCAATAACGCCGCCCCTTATAGAAAAATCACCTCTCTCCTCTACTAATGAAGTTCGGAGATAACCAAAAGTCAGTAATTTTTTTATCAAATCATCCCTGTCGATCTCCTCATTAATAACGATATAGTCAACTGAGTTAAGGAGCATCTTTTTTGGCAAAAGACGACTTATAATGGCCTCTAATGATGTGACTACAACCGCATCTCGCAAGGTTGAAAGAGCGTAAAGTGCCTCTATCCTCTGGCTTACCAACTCTTTTGGTGGACTCAAGCCTGTAAGGGGAGAGATATCATAGGAAGGAAAAAGGAATATTCTCCTATGGTCTTGGGAAGACCCATTATTCTGTCTGAGAAGAAAAAAATTCAAATCTTTGTAAAATTTTCCTGACTCCTCAGAGTTAGGGAGAATTATCAAACAAGGATGGTCTACTTCGATTAGGAGCTGAGATAATAGAAAGACCAAGGCAGAGCCAGTAATGCCAGTTACCTCTATGAGCCTTATCTTATCCTTTATTCCTTTCTTCAGTGTATACAGGTTATCTCTTTTGTATGACATTATTCAAATATATTGGCCAGTTCCTCGGCCATCCGCTTTTTTTCTTCCAAATCTGTTATACGGTAAAGGATCAACATTTGGTTTTGGCTTGGACCGGCTCCCTGATAGGTTCCCACACCATGCAATCCTGCAACCCAGTTCTGAAGGAACTTCACAATCCTCATCCTCTTTTTTGCAGAAGCCGCGGATTTAAGATATTTATACACATATGCCCCAGTTGCATGCTGTTTGGCACCGCTTACTATAATACCATCTGATTTTTTTTCTTTCACATGGACATAGGAATCAGGGTCCTGATCAAGGGGTCTTTTACTCCTATCACCCTTTGTATCAGTAACAGATCCACTTACTACCAAATCCTCTCTTTGAATATACATCAGGTATTCAGTAAATCTCTTGTGGTGTTCCGTTCCTTTATCCTTATCTATCTCCCATGTTGTGGCTGCCAGACCTGGGAGCATCTCATTACCGGGGCAGCGGTAGTTACAGGTCCCTAACTTCTAGCTGCTCAAACGGGCCATCTCCAGACGTTTCTCAATATCCTGAGTGTTCTGATGGATATGTAGACTTCTACTGATAGTCTCGCCTGTAAGATGAGACTTTGCTGTCATGATATCAGAGTATCGAGGATCCAGGGTGAGTTCATAGATCTTTGCTGTTGCCTCAATAACCTCCTTTGTAATCGGATGATCAGGGAGTTTCTCAACCTTTTTTCCTCCTATAAAAAGTCTTGGTTTCAGTTTGGAAACCCTCTCTCGATATTCATCTACTGTTTTTATGGACATCTTTTACTCCTCTACATGATTCTAATTTCCTTTCATAAAAAAAAGAAATATAGATGAGCATACGTTACCGGTCAAGTGATTAAAGGAATGGTATCAAAATTCCTTGCCTCAGCTTTGACAAGGATCTAAAGAGACTAAAAAAGGGGTAGACGTTAGCCTCAAGCAGAGCAGAGCTTTTGCCCTTTAAAATTATAATACAAGTCGTTTAATAGCTATATATTGTGTTATTTTTTTCTTGACATACAATATATACTGATCTATACTGCTTTATAAAAGATGCTCCTCTTATCATTAATCCCTATCCAAATTAATTCCATGTTTAAAAAGGTTGTCCTAAAATTGCCAATAAAAGCCCCCAAGGGAATGCTTTCATTCCCTTGGGGGCTTTTGTAAATGGTGTCAACACTTTACCGCCGCCCTTTAATGCCCCACCCGGGAGGGTGGGGATGGAGGCGGCTAATGAATTATTTCCTTTTTTCAAGACCCGCCCGGAAGGGCGGGGTCGTTGACTTTATACTTTACTTTATATCTTCTACTTTCGTGTCCACCTAAAAGCCTGTCTAAAAGCAATACCCTTGGTAAAAGTATCATTGTTAGTTGATTTCATGACCTAACAGCTCTAAAAAAACGATAGAGGTCTATATCATCTTCATAGATAATCTGCAGAGCATTACCACATGAGGTTGCGTGATAGAGGGCACCTTCAAACTCGATTCGTAGTGGACATGACATGATGTAATTCTACTATGCTGAAGGTATAGAGCAAAGTGCTGACCCTATTTACTCGCAAAGCAAGCTGATCTAAGGCAAGCTCAACATCTGATTCCAAATCACTAACATTCTTTTAAACGGATACACCTGACATCTGCCTTATTCCGATGCATGATCATAGTCGATGGTATGCAGATCAGATTATAGACAGCTTGCCATAGTCAATGCTTGCTATCAGACTGATTTTATTAAAGTATTCATATGGTAATCATAACCTTATCAAATTTTAGAGGCCGAGGTTAAATTTGACACCAAATCTGTATTTGATGGGTACTTGTCTAATTTGTAATCTAATCGCCTTTGTTGAATTTGGTTGGTGCATAAAAATCTCAGCTTACTTGCTAAATTGGAACCTGAATTCTATCTGAGGGTATTGGAAATGATATTTCCAGATTGACACTAACTATATTGCTCTGACAATTTCTTTCGTTCTTCATCCGGTAGGGACTTGATATAGGACTTCCAGCTTGGACACCAACCGATATGCCACTTCCATATTCGGCCCAAAATCGATCGGGGGTTCTTATCGT
>JAUWZC010000339.1 GCA_030615565.1 Desulfobacteraceae bacterium
TATGCGGTTTGGGCGAACGAAAGAACAGATATTTATCACTTGTCCTGAGCTCAAGCGTAAATTTAAAGACAGGTTTGATGCCATTCCTACAGGTGCTATGGGGCTGTATACCTATATGCAGAGACTCGAACAGGGGATCAAACAAATTATGTGCGGTGCAAGAAAATTTTCGTTAGATTTTATCTCAAGGAATGATATCGCTGCTTTAACAAACACAGCAAGTGAGATAAGTGGAATCCGGTACATAATGGATTGCGACAAGGAGGAAGCAGAGGGGATTTTGGATAATTAATTTCCGAAGCTAATATGAGCAAAACTACGCATTAGGTCTTGGCATATTTATATGAAACACCTCTGCTTGCTGTGAAGGATTTAAAGGCCTTCCACTACAAAAGGTGACCTTTTTCTTATGGAGCCCGATTCTGAGATTGACCTGAATTTTTTCCCTTTCTATGCAGACTGGCCTTGACAAATCCATAAAAGAGGGGAGATGGTTTTTCCAGCCTTGATTTTAATTCCGGGTGTGCCTGGGTAGCTACAAAATATTTGAGATGGGGAAGCTCAATAAACTCAACTAGCCTTCCGTCCTTGCTCGTTCCTGAAAAGACAAGACCCTTATTGGTAAGGACCTTATGATACTCTGGGTTTACCTCATAGCGATGCCTATGCCTTTCTGAAATGACACTAGATTTGTAAAGCTTGCTAACTATTGTTTCTTTTTTTACAATGGCATTATATGCCCCGAGTCTCATAGTGCCGCCCTTTTCTTTAATGTTTTTTTGCTCCGGCAGTGTATCTATCACAGGGAATGGTGTATCTGGATTAAACTCGGTGCTATTAGCCTCTTTTAGGTGACAAACATTTCGTGCATACTCTACAACTGCTAATTGTAGCCCGAGACAGAGACCAAGAAACGGAATATTTTCTTCTCTGGCCCTTCTGATAATCTCAATCTTGCCCTCTGTTCCCCTGGTGCCGAAGCCACCAGGGACAATTACTCCATTTATACCATCTAAAACTTTAGCATCTTTAAGGTCTGTTGTCTCTATCCATTCAAGGTTTATCTTACATCCCAGGTGGGCCGAGCAGTGATTCAATGATTCGATAATAGAGGCATAAGAATCTTCTAATTTTGTGTACTTTCCGCACATGGCAACTGTTATTTCACTTTTTGGATTCCTTATATTTTCAATCAGTTCCTTCCATCTTCTGAGGTCTGGCGGAGAGTAAATGTTTAGTTTCTTATGGATAATTTCAGCTATTCCCTCTTTTTCAAAGACAATCGGTATCTCGTAAATATCATCCACATCAAGGCCAGTGATTACAGCCTCGGGGTTCACGTCACAAAAGTTAGAGATCTTTAATTTTATCTCTTTGGTCAAAAATTCCGAGCATCTTCCTATGATAATATCCGGGAAGATTCCCCTCTGCTTTAGAAGATTGACGCTCTGCTGTGTTGGTTTTGATTTCTGCTCGTTTACACCATGGGGGATAGGCACATATGTCAAATGTATGTAAACAGTATTCTCT
>JAUWZC010000151.1 GCA_030615565.1 Desulfobacteraceae bacterium
TTTCCGTCCTGGGCGAATAATGTCGAAGACGCATGCTTTCGTGCAATTTGTTGAATATTTCTTTCCAGTCAGCCGAGTTTCGTCCGTTGTTCGGTCCCATGGGCTTTGATTCAATGGAGCCATTTGACGAAAGGAGAGAAGATTTCGGCTTGAGATATTTATCGGCATATAAAAGAATCGCGTCCGCCGCCTGTTTGACTTGCCAGCCGGCAAAGCGGGGATTCGTTTCCATAGCCTCGAGGTATGAAGAAACAATCTGAGCGATCGGCTTGGAAGGTCTGTTTTGCAAATATTTGAGAAACCTATCCACCCAATAGACATAGAATCTAGCTTTTTCCGGGGTGACCAACCGATGACGCTTGAGAAAATCTTCAAATTCCGTAAGGTTATTTCGATGGCTATCCAATCAGAATCCCCAAGATGAATATTATGGCCGTCGAATATGCTGCTTGCAATCTAATATGGATAATTTTAAGATAATACTGCAATTTTGCGGGTATATGTGATGGAATCACATAATATATGGCGTCAATGAAGGGAGATTTGTATCAAATAAAGCATGTTGTATATTAATAGTTCGATGTTCCAAGCGAGAAGTACCAGTTACAACATATATATTGTAACTGCCGCGTTATTTACAATGTTTATATTGTACCTACTTGACTTTTCTACAACATATATGTTGTAATGTTCTAAGGTGTAGGCTACTTGTGTATTGCGTGCGGGTGTCAAAAGGAGGCGTTATGAAGAAGAAAAAACTTATCAGAGAGCAACTTGAGGCCAAGCTTCAGATAGCCCATCCCCTAGTTGATATCTCCGCCCCCCCCAAAGGATGGATTAGAGCTATTCGAGACGCACTGGGGATGAGCGCCAGACAATTGGCTGAGCGATTAGGTGTTGCTCAGCAGCGAGTCGCACTCATGGAGAAGGATGAAATTACAGATTCGCTAACTCTTAAGACTATGCGTAGGGTTGCTGAATGCTTGGGCTGTGTATTCGTTTATGGTTTCGTTCCGCGAACAAGTCTCGAGGAGACTGTTCGAGATCAAGCGAAGCGATCCGCAGCCAAACATCTTGCTCGGGCATCACACACTATGGACCTTGAAAATCAAGGTCTAACCAAGAAAGAAAATGAAAGAGCTCTCTCCGATATGACTGACGAACTTGTCGAGAGCCTCCCTTCAACTCTTTGGGATGAATAGAGAACAGAGATCGACTTGGAATATCCACCGGGCGCTACGCCACTTAATCGAGATGAGGCACAAGGCCTATTGCTTACCCATATCACGACTCGAGGCGAATTAGACAGGTGGGAACAGGATAACATAGTCGAAGCCCTGGCTTGGCTGAAAAAAACAAAACCAATGGATATTTTGAACGAGAGCTTCGTCCGGAAATTGCACCAGCGTATGTTCGCTAATGTTTGGAATTGGGCAGGACAGTTTCGGCAAAGCGACAAGAACATTGGCGGCCCTTGGTGGCGAATATCAACCGATCTGAAAGCCCTATGCGATGATATTCATTGGCGAATAAAACAACAGTTGGATTCATCCGATGACATAGCCGTCTGTTTTCATCATAGGCTTGTATCGATTCATCCATTCCCCAATGGTAATGGTCGCCACGCTCGCCTGATGGCAGACATTCTACTTGAGAACGTGATGAATTCCGAAAGGTTCTCTTGGGGCGGGCAAGATTTGTCTAAGACAAGCAACGTGAGACAACAATACCTCACAGGCCTTCGGGCGGCTGACAAGGGTGACTACAAACCGCTGTTGGAATTTGCACGGTCATGATTTACATCGAACAAAGGGATGAAGACCGACCAGTAACAAACAGCGCCCTTCGAGCGCAGTTACTGGCGGCTTATCCCAAACGTTATACGCACTTCAACAAAGGAGGCAATTATGACAAAAAGGGGCCTTTATCTTCTTAGTATCTTTTTAGCATTTGTGATTACTGCGCCAATGGTTACAGCACAATCCGATGAGGAATCGATAAAGAAACTGATAACCAACTACGTGAAGGCGATGAACATGGGAGACGCAAATGGCGTAGTAGATTTGTTCATGCCAGACGGCGTATTCATGCCGCACGGCTCGCCAGCGCAGGTCGGCGACAAAGCGATTCACGCCTTTTATCAAGACACACTCTTCGGCCAGGAATCGCTCGATATCAACTTCGAGCCGGTTGAGGTGGTCGTCCTTAACGGATGGGCCTTCGCACGTATAGAGGCCACTGGAACCACGGAGTCGAAGGACAGCGGCACTTCAGTGAAGATAGACAATAAGGCACTCTTTGTCTTAAGTCGGACCAGTGCAGGGACATGGAAGATTGCTCGATTGATGTGGAATAGGAACAGCGGGCAATAGTGGGCGGGCTCTGGTCTGCGGCGCATAACTCTTCGCTGCAGCGGACGAGCGAATGCATTGAGCTGTGCGCTCGCCGCTGAGCTCACCTGTTAGGCGGATTACTTAAGGCGTCATGAGATGAAGTCTAATAAATTTGAAATTCTGCTTTTTGCGCTCGCATCGCTGGCATTCTTAGGCTTTGTACCTGCTATATTCTTTGTCCTAATACCGTATGAGATTATCACTTCGGAAGTCCAGGTATACACTTCTAAAATCGGTGCATTTCGGTTTATTGGGACGATTCCGATCATCGTTGGCATATTAAGCTTCTTTTGGTGCGCCTGGAGCTTTACCTTCTCAGGTAAAGGTACGCCATGGCATTTCCTTCCGCCGGAAGAACTGGTGGTAAGCGGTTTATATCGATATGTGAGAAATCCGATATATGTCGGAGGTTTTCTTGTCTTGTGCGGAGAGGCCATACTGTTTGCGTCAGCCGGACTATTAATCTATGCATCGGCAATGTTCATATTTTTCAATCTAATGGTGCACGGCGAGGAGGCGTCATTAAGGCGAAAGTTTGGGGAGGCATATGAGCAGTATTGCAAGTCGGTGCCCCGTTGGATTCCGCGTTTGAAGGCTTTTCGAGGGGATAATTCAGAATCCTCCTAACCAGCCGCATGAAGCTGACGGGTAAAAACCGCACCCGCAGCTTATGCGCGCCGTTATACAAATGACTATGACTTATATGAGAGGTTTATACCCTCCCTAGGCTGAGCGGAGATTATCCGCAAGCTCTATGAAGTCAATTCACTGGTATGCATAGAATGCCACAGACAAATAAAGGGCATCGGATTTCTAATCTGTCGCCCTAATGATCTTTTTTATATGGTATCTCTATTATTTTCAGATAATTAATAATCATATTTTCAATTAATATAGGACTTTTGTGATCAAAATGTGATCCCCCATCTAAGGTTTTAATAACTCTAGTTTATATTTTTTTATATTTACAAGCATTTATAACAGTTTTTTTACTGATATTTAGGCTTTTAGCTATTTGTTCATATGACATACCCAATAAACGATGTTCTTTTGCCTTTTGGGAATATTTCTGATACAAATAAACGCGACGGACAGGGCAGATTTTGATTTGAGCCTTTATTTCAGCAGCGGTTCGAATTGGTTGCAACCGCGTCCGCCATTGCAACCGGTTCTATAATAATAAGATTTTTTTTGTGCTCGCTACAAATCGGTCACAAATTCCCTTCTAAAACATTAAATCTGTAATGGAAGAAAATGGATCCGTTTTTGTCAATACAAAGAAGTAATAAAGGAGCGTCTTTTTGGAAAAGAAAAAAAGATATTCAACGATATCCTTTTACTTTTTACCTTGGAGAGAAAGCTAAAAGGCCGTACAGAAAGCTTGCACTTTGAAGGAATTATACAAGGTAATACTATGCGGGGCACCATGGAAATAGAAGGCGGTCCAGGAAAAGGAAAAATCAAATGGACAGCCAGGCGTGACCTATCGACACTCAGCCCGATCATCAACTCAAGAAAATAGGGGAAAGACTATTCCTTCATCCTTTCCAGTCATAACTCGGAGAATAAGTTCATCAAGAGTTCGTGTTGGATAACTTGAGGCGAGGTGGACGTTCAGCACAGATATTGATTTGAGTAGCGGTTAGACTTGGTTGAAACCTTATCCCCCGATAAACTTAAAGCATGTTATCAATGTCACATTCTTATAATTTATTGTTTTTCAATTGAGGGGATTTATATCTGGCAATAATATAAAATTTCCGATTATTCTGGATAGAGATGGCGTATTCAGTGATCTGAATTTAGATTTAAGTGATACTGCATTGATTTTATTTGATATCCAAAAGAAAATAATTAAAAAGTACAAATTCCCCCTGACTAAAGAACAATTAAATGAAATTTCTCGAGACAAAGAAAAAATAGATTATAGCGAACGATTATTCTTTATTTCCCATTTCGCCTGTTTAAACCTTTCTTAATAAAAGTAAAGGGTTTTTTACTATTTTCTTTAGCGTTTCTGAGTTACTTTTGAGTATAATAAGATAATAGCTATATGAAAACAGTAAACGTCATCCTGATGGGATTCGGAAATGTCGGTCAGGCATTTATTCGTGTTGCCCACGAGAAAAAGGAATTTTGCAAGGCGCGGTACAAACTGGATATCAAGTTCTATTCCATTTTTGAGATAGGAGGTGCTATTTATTCCTCTCAAACTCTGAATACATCCGAGATTCTTGAAAAATATTCTTCCTTGACTATGTTCAGGAAAAATCCTCTTTGGAAGCCAGACTTAAAACTTACATCTGTGCTTGATTCAATTAAGCCGGGAGTGCTTATCGAATGCACTCCATCCAACATCAAAAGCGGTGAACCTGGTCTCAGGAATATCCGTCATGCTTTGGATAGAGGATGGCATGTGGTGACTGCCAGCAAAGGTCCCCTCGTTATGGATTTTCGCGGCTTGCATGAAAAGGCCGAAAAAAAACATGTGGCTTTAAAATTCAGTGGAGCGACGGCTGCTGCCCTTCCTGCTCTGGATATTGCTCTCTATTCACTGGCTGGGGCCGAGATTTCTCGGATTGAAGGTATTCTAAACGGCACGACTAACTACATCCTGACCAGGATGAAAGAGGGCGTAAATTACAAGGAGGCTTTAAAAGAGGCCCAGTCCAAGGGAATAGCAGAAACCGATCCTTCCCTAGATGTAAGCGGCTTGGATACAGCCTCCAAGATTCTTATTATTTCGAATGCCTTGCTGAAAGCAGATTTTACTTTGGATGATATGACAGTTGAAGGTATCGATGCGATTCCTCCCTATCTTTTGACGCAGGGGAGGAAAAAAGATAGAGCATTAAAGTTATTGGGAATACTCTTTAAGCGCGCAGAAGAGCTTCGACTTGAAGTGAGATTGACCGTTATAGACAGTTCCCACCCTCTTTTTGGTGTGGATGGAACCAATAAGGGCATTGTTTTTACTACCGATACGATGGATTCTATAACAGTGACGGGCGGAAAATCTGACCCTAAAGGTGCAGGAGCTTCTTTGCTAAAAGATATAATTAATATCTACAGGAAAGAATAGGCATTAACGAGTGAGGTAAAGCCGTAAGCATTTCCGATTCTTTGATCAACAATTTTGCTTTCTATCACGGAAAAAGAAATGCTTTCGATAAACCCTCAAAATTGACCTTGTAGGTTTTTTTTGATAATTTTAATCATCCTCTCTTTTGCTGCTTAAATATTGGAGAAAGAAGTGGAGAGGTGTCCGAGTGGCTTAAGGAGCACGCTTGGAAAGCGTGTGTGCGGCT
>JAUWZC010000182.1 GCA_030615565.1 Desulfobacteraceae bacterium
CTTTTCACAGATCCGACCATAACGCCACCTTTGGCGTTAATCTCATCTACTGCCATCTCAACAGCTTTAAGGGACTCCTTGCCTTCCAAAAACCCTAGAGAAGTAGGTACCCCAATGACTATGGGTTTAGCAGCTAAGACAAAGCTGCCTGGAAAGGCAATAAGAAGGGTAAGAAAAACCAATAAAGACAAAAAAAGACTCTTTTTCATAATTAACCTCCTCTTTTAAATTACATTAAAGATTTTAAGGACTTCATTAACCTCTTATCAAAACAGTTTATTTAAGTCAATTAAATCGAATTGACCTCTTAAGATAATATGTCATTTAAAAGTTAAAAGTGAACTGTTTTTTTAAAGATCTAAATTTTGGTGAGGAATCACCTCTTATTATAACAATAGGGAAACCCAGCTTCCTGCAGATGACGCCTGCCTTGGTCCACAGATAGGCATTATTTTTTGCTTTGCTCACATCCACTCCAATCATCAACAGACCTGGCTGCTGAACATATTCTTTACGTTTTTTCCGATTTCTGGCATAATCTTTAAATCTCATGGGGCATACCTCCTTTTTTGATTTTTGGGCCTTTGTCTTATAATATATAGGTGTGTCCAATGGGATTTTGAATAATTATCTGATCTCTTATACGAGGCGATATTACTATGAAAAAATATTTTTGCCTGATGTTTTTAGTTTCTCTATTATGTTCCTGTGGCACAAATGGCCAGGATATTTCGACAAGCAATACAAAAGCTTCTGCTAACTCAATTTTTGTTATATCACCATATAAGTACCAAGGAACATGGGTGTTTGATGACCCTCGCGTAGGACTTGTCCAGGAGCCTTTCGTTGCTGGGATCCCAGAGATGATGGATAGACTCGTTAAGGACATTCCAAATGCCGACAAAGGATTTCGTCTGCTGTTTTCTGTCTCTCCATTTCCAGGATATACAATAGAACTTGTCTGGAAACGGGAGGAAAGAGGTGGCAATTGGTACTTTTGCAAAGAATATGATTCCGAAGGATGGCTTTGCCCGGCACTCTTCAAGTATTTCGATAAGGCTCCAAAAAAAATGTATGCCAAAGCAGAGAAAAAATGAAACAAAGAAATTGAGAGTCAGGTGTTCATACTTGCTATAGGTATTAAACAAGGGAATCGTCTGTTCATTGGTAGGGAGGAGATAAACCTATGAAAATTGCACCTATTGCCGAAATCAAAGCACATCTTAGTGCCTATTTGAAGGAATCGGAGAAAGGGCCGATTGTAGTTACCAAAAATGGCAAGCCGGTGGCCGTATTATTAGGGGTGACTGATTAGGAAGAGATCAAGCGTCTTGTCTTAGCTTATTCACCTAAGTTTCAAGCCGTTTTGGCTCGTGGTCGGCAGCAGATTCAAAAGACCGGCGGTGTAGCGCATGAGGATTTCTGGCAAGAAATGGAAGCTGAAGCGGAATAGGCATTGTTCAAACTGAGCGGCATGAGAATAAAAAACAATAATCGGCCCTCTAACAAGCCGCTCCGCCTGGCCCTCAAAGGCTGTACCTTTTCGGGCAGGTGAGCTTACTCATTGGAATATAATGATGCCTTTTGTATCACAATGATATAAGAGTAGATTGCTTTCCAAAGATCAAAGGATTTGGCTCAGAAATAACTTTGTTCTCTCGTGAATGGGGTTTGTGAAGAAGTGTTCAGCGGTGCCTTCCTCGACAATCTGGCCTTCATCCATAAACACAACCCGGTCAGAGACCTCCCTGGCAAACCCCATTTCATGGGTTACCACAACCATGGTCATGCCCTCACGGGCAAGTGTTTTCATCACCTCCAGAACCTCGCCAATCATTTCAGGATCGAGGGCTGAGGTGGCCTCATCGAACATCATGATTTTAGGGTGCATGGCCAGGGCCCGTGCAATGGCCACCCGCTGCTGCTGGCCGCCCGAAAGCTGGGCGGGGTAGACATTCTCTTTTTCCAGGATTCCCACCTTGTTGAGAAGGCCCCGTGCAATCTCAAGTGCCTCTTCCTTGCTTTTTTTTCGTACAACTATTAGAGCCAAAGCCACATTCTCAAAGACAGTCTTATGGGGGAAGAGGTTAAAAAGCTGAAAGACCATGCCAATCTCTTCCCTAATCTTATTGATGTTTGCCTTCTTGTCATTGATATTAACACCGTCGATAATGATCTCGCCGCTGTCTATTTCATCTAGGCGATTAAGGCACCTGAGAAACGTACTCTTGCCAGAGCCGCTCGGGCCGATGATGACCACCACTTCTCCCTTTTTGATATCAGTTGAAAAATTGACCAGGGCCTTTACTTCCCTGCGATCAGTGGTTTTAAAGGTCTTGTAAATGTTCCGAGCTTTAATCACTGATTGCAAGCCTCTTTTCAATGTATTGTGTGGCCATGGAGAGGGTGAAGGTCATTACCAGGTACAGGAACGCCACGGTAAAGTATATCTCGAAGGCGTGGTAGGTCCTCGCTACGGCCTGCTGTCCCTGAAACATGAGATCGGCCAGGGCAATGACCGAAACCAGGGAGGAGTCCTTTATTAAAGAGATGAACTGGCCTGCCAGGGGAGGAATGATCCGCTTGAAGGCCTGGGGAAGAATGATATAACGCATGGCCTGGGCATATGTCATACCAAGGGAGCGAGACGCCTCCATCTGCCCCTTATGGATGGATTGGATGCCCGCCCGCACGATTTCAGCAACATAGGCCCCTGCAAAGATCGATAGGGCCGCCGTGCCAGCCGCAAATGCAGAAAGCCTGAGCATAGATCCAACAAAGAAGTAGATAATATAAATCTGAACAAGGAGCGGGGTGTTTCTGATGACCTCCACATAAGCCAGTGAGAGCCCCTTTGTCATGGGTTCATTGGAGAGTCTGGCGATGCCTACGACGGTTCCGATGATAATACCGAAAAAGGTCGAGGCAATAGAGATTTTTAATGTCAACACGAAGCCGATCATCAGGATGCCCATCCTGAGCCGAACCACTGGATCATCGGCAGATTTAGGTCCATGATAGAACAGCATTTCAGGAATTCTTTCCCAATGCCATATGTAAGTAATTCCCCTCCTGGCAAAGAAATAATAGGTAGCTGTTGTGATGATGGCCAGAATTACCAGGGTTATCAATGATCTCTTGCTAAAGGTCAAACCGATCCTCCCTCATGCGGACGAGAGGGGAATGCGATTCCGCATCCCCCGTCGCGTTCCTGTTACTATTTCTGTTTCCCGGCCATTTCTATTATGTACTCTACGAACCACTTCTGCTTGAGTTTCTCCCAGCGGCCATCGCCACGAACCTGCGCCAGGAAATTATTGAGCCAGTTGAGAAAGTCCGGGTCTCCCTTACGGATGGCCCATGCGAGCGGTTCGTAAGTGAGGGGCTCATAGATCCCCACGGTTTTGTCCCTATACATGGCCGCAAAAACCCGGACCTGTGGCTCATCATAGATGAAGGCGTCGGCGAGGCCGTTAGCCACCTGAAGGGCTCCCTCGGCCTCCATCTTGAACAGTCGAAGGGTCGCCTTTGGCATCAGTTTTTCGGCAGTAAAAGCCCCGGTCACGCCCAGCTTGCTGGTGATAATCACACCCTTCCTGTTGAGATCCCTGTAGTTTTCGTATTTGGCCTTGTCCTTTCTCTGAATCAGCAGGCACTGGCCAATGTAGTAGACAGGATCGCAAAAGTTTACCTTGAGATTTCGGCTCTGGAGGACTGTCATCCCTGACATAATGATGTCAAATTTGTATGTCATCAGGGACGGGATGATGCCTTCCCATGCGGTGTTGATAAGTTTAACCTTTTTTTCTCCCCCTTTGCCAAAAATGGCCTTCCCCATTTCATAAGCCATGTCCACATCGAAGCCAACAATATTCCCCTTTTCGTCCTGCATTTCAAAGGGCTGATAACCGGCTTCCATGCCGACCAAAAGTTCTCCGCGCTTCAAGATTTTTTCAATAGTCGATTCCTTAGCGAGATCTTCTGTTGTGAAAGCCATCGCAGAGCCTAGGCAAAACGATCCAATAAATATTGAGATAAAAATTACAAATAGTAACTTTTTCATGTTAAACTCCTCTCCTTAATTTGAATGAAAAAACAAATAATAGATTCTGGGCTTTGCCATCGTCCATTCTGATAAATATCTTTTTCTGTCACCTCCTTTCTTCCTCGATTGATGAAAAATCCTCTCTTTTCCCGCTTAAAACCCTGTCTACATTTGTCTTTACCACATTTTTCTCTCATAAACCAGAATATTGTCCTCTATCTGTATAAAGAATTTTCAAATCATGTCAACAAATTTATTGAAGTGGGTTTGTCACCCACCAAACGCAGGCAAGTTTTCTGTGAGTTAAAAAAATAATAGTCTATAATTATTGTAATATTCGTAGGATACAGTGCCCATCCTATTTTAAGTATACCGAGGCAAAAGAATTTTGGCAAAACCTCCGACAATTATGCTAGTATAATATATAGTGGTACCAAAGGTTTTCTTAGCGTACAGTATCTTCTTCAATGGAAACTCTCAGAACACCCCCTCAGGAAGGAAATAGCTGGGATCAGAGTATAGATAAGGAGTTATCATGGCTGAAAAGGTCATCATCATGGGAGCCGCCGGCCGGGACTTTCATAACTTTAA
>JAUWZC010000098.1 GCA_030615565.1 Desulfobacteraceae bacterium
GGCCGAAAAGATTACAAATGCCATTACCAAGGCTGGAAAGGCAACAGAGGAGTTTGATGAGAAGGTAGCTAAAAGGCTTACCATCAAGGTTTTAAATTTAGCTACTCAGGTAATTGGGAAGGAGCCCCCAACAGTAGAAGAAATTCAGGATATTGTAGAGGAGGTATTACTTTCCTCTACCTATCGCAAAACTGCCAAGGCTTATATTATCTATAGAGAACAACATGCAAGAATAAGAGAAATTACTGATAAGGCAAGTGTTGCATTGGTGGATCAATATCTAAAGAAGACAGACTGGAGGGTTAACGAGAACAGCAATATGGCATTCTCTCTACAGGGATTGAATAACTATGTTTCCTCAGAGATTAGCAAAGTCTATTGGTTAAATGAAATCTATTCTCCAGAGATCAGGAAAGCCCACATACAGGGTGATTACCACATCCATGATTTAAACATTCTCTCTGTTTACTGTGTTGGTTGGGACCTGCTTGACTTGTTGGTAGAAGGATTCAGAGGGGTATGGGGAAAAGTAGAAAGCGGGCCTGCCAGACACCTCAGGAGTGCATTGGGACAGATCGTAAATTTCTTTTATACACTTCAAGGAGAGGCGGCAGGTGCACAGGCATTCTCTAACTTTGACACTCTGTTAGCACCTTTTATACGATTCGACGGGTTAAACTATATTGGGATAAAACAGGCCTTACAAGAGTTTATTTTTAATATTAATGTGCCTACAAGGGTTGGATTTCAGACTCCTTTTACAAATGTCACACTAGATCTTAGGGTACCTGGATATTATGCAGAGCAAAGTGTCATTATTGGAGGTAAGGCACAAGATGTTACCTATAGGGATTTTCAAAAAGAGATGGACCTATTTAACAAGGCCTTTTTGGAGGTTATGGCAGAGGGCGATGCCGGAGGAAGGGTCTTTACCTTTCCCATTCCAACATACAATATTACCAAGGAATTTGAGTGGGAGAATCCTGTTCTCAATAATCTGTGGGAGATGACGGCCAAGTATGGGGTTCCCTATTTTTCTAATTTTGTAAATTCAGATATGAACCCAGAGGACGCTAGAAGTATGTGTTGCAGGTTGAGAATAGACAACCGAGAGTTGGAAAAGAGAGGAGGCGGACTCTTTGGTTCAAACCCTTTGACAGGCTCGATTGGCGTTGTAACAATTAATATGTCGCGAATAGGGTATCTTAGTGGAAGCGAGAGCGAATTTTTTAGTCGACTTAAAAACTTGATGATCCTGGCTAAAGAAAGTTTGGAGATAAAGAGAAAAATTCTGGAGAGATTCACAGACGGGGGTCTTTACCCTTACATCAAATATTATTTAAGGAATGTAAAGAAGCGGTTTAATGAGTATTGGAAGAATCATTTTTCAACTATCGGGCTTGTTGGAATGAATGAGGCCTGCAAAAACTTTCTTGGTAAAACTATTGGTGATAGAGAGGGGAAGGAATTTACCATAAAGGTCTTAGATTTTATGAGGGAGGTCTTAATAGATTTTCAGAGGGAGACAGGGAATAATTATAATCTTGAAGCTACCCCTGCAGAGGGAACCTCATACAGTTTGGCAAGGATTGATAAGGAAAAGTATCCTGAGATAGTATCTGGAGGCAACGGAGATAGGGATCAATGTTTCTATACCAATTCTACCCATCTACCAGTTAATTTCACCGATGATGTTTTCGAGGCCTTGGATTTGCAGGATAGTATCCAGCAAAAATATACAGGAGGAACGGTATTTCATATCTATGTAGGTGAGAGGATTTCCAGCTCTGGCAGTGTTAAATCAATGGTACGCAAAATATGCGAGAAGTATCATCTCCCTTATTTTACCTTTTCCCCAACGTTTAGTATTTGCCCTGTTCATGGATATTTAAACGGAGAACAGAGTGCGTGCCCGAAATGTGGTACAGAATGTGAGGTTTACTCCCGGGTGGTTGGTTATCTCAGGCCTTTAAAACAGTGGAACATGGGAAAGCAAGAAGAGTTTAAAGAAAGAAAGATGTTTAAGGTTTGAGATATGATTATAGGAGGGTTTCAAAGATTTTCCCTAATCGACTATCCAGATAAAATTTGTGCTATTGTCTTTACTCAGGGGTGTAATTTTAGGTGCCCTTACTGCCACAATCCAGAACTGGTAGATAATAAAAGGTCTGACAACATTGAATTAAAAGAGGATGAGATATTATCATTTTTGGATAGGCGAAAGGGAAAGCTTGATGCTGTGACTATAACTGGTGGAGAACCTCTTTTACAACCTGATCTAAGTACTTTTTTATCTGCAGTAAAAAGATTAGAATATCTGGTTAAACTAGATACCAACGGAAGCTTTCCTTCGAAACTAGAGAAGATAATACAATCTAAATCCGTAGATTACATTGCTATGGATATAAAGACATCTTTGGATAAATATAATCAAGTGATAAAAAGCAAGACAGAGAAGAGAAAAATTCTGGATAGTATCAGATTGATTATGGATTCAGGATTGGATTATGAGTTCAGGACTACTATTATTAAAGCCCTTTTCGAAAAGGATGATTTTTCTAAAATAGGCCAGTTAATAAAAAACGCACGTTTATATATTTTGCAAAGGTTTATTCCCTCTAAGACTTTAGTAGATCAATCTTTAGATATGCAAAGTTGCACGGACGAAGAACTTGACTGCTTTAAGGAAATAATGGAAGGTTTTGTGCAGAGGTGTATTGTAAGATAGTTTCTGTATTAAAGGGAGGATTTATTTATGAAGATACTTTTTTGTACTGGAGGTAGCGAAAAATCAGAAAACGCTATCCGGGCAGGCACATCCTTAGCTACTAAGTTAGGGGCAGAGGCTACTGTCCTTAGTGTTGGCCCACCCCATGATATGATAAACAAATTACTTGGTGCAGAATTCAGGATGTCTGAGGTGACCATTGATACAGATCGGGCTGTGATCAAAAATACCTCTAAATATGCAGAAAGCGGTGCAAAGATACTTAAAAAGGCTGGCATTAATGTAATTGCAAAAACTGCAAGAGGTGAGATAGCAGACGAGATCTTGAGAGAAGCAGAAAGTGGCAATTATGACTTTATTGTTGTGTCAGCCAAAGGAAAACCAGGGGATAGACGCCTATTGGGAAGCAATACAAGAAAGGTTCTGGCTAAAGCAAAGATACCTGTTTATGTGGTTTAACCTCCGGTGTCGGGTAGTCATCTATTCTGAGATTGCCATTTCGATCTCACCCAAGACCCTTTTTGCAGCATCAATGGGTTTTTCAGCAGTCCTGATAGGTCTGCCAACCACTATGTAATCAGCTCCCCTTTTTATTGCTTGATCGGGAGTGATAATTCTCTTTTGATCATCCTTTCCTACTATAGACCACTCTGGCCTGATACCAGGGGTAACAGCGATAAAATCCTTTCCTAACTCAGCCTTAACTTTTTTGACCTCCAGTCCAGAACAGACAACACCGGAACAGCCAGCCTCTTTGGCCATTCTGGCCTTAAGTATGACTAATTCTGTAAGATCGTTAACGTATCTATCTTGGTAGCCTAACTCCTTTAGATTTTTACTTTCAAGACTGGTCAGCACTGTGACAGCCAATATCTTGGTGCCTGAAGGGTTATTGTCAACAACAGACCGTAGAAGATCTTTTCCTTCATCACAATGCACGGTTGTAAAGGTAACCCCATAGGTGCTTGCAGCTAGAAATGCATTTTTGACAGTGGCAGGGATATCATGAAACTTTAAATCAAGGAATATCCCTGCCTCACTTCTCTCTCTAATTTCATTGAGGATCTTCGGTCCAACACTGACAAAGAGTTCTAAACCGATTTTAAAAATACCCACATGCTCTTTTAGGAGTGCTACATATCGGATTGCCTCTTCATAAGTCGGAACATCTAATGGGAATATCAAATAATCTTTTGCTTTTTTCATCTTGTTTAATCCTTAAAAAATTGGACTCTTTATGAAAAAAGGTATAAATATAAAATAAAAAGCCACCGTAGCTCAGATGGCAGAGCACCTCACTCGTAATGAGGATGTCAGGAGTTCGAATCTCCTCGGTGGCTCCAAGGCTCTTCTCGCATACTTCAAAGGCCCACATTGAGGAGAATTATTGCCATAAAGGGGGTGACCATCTGTTTGTATAACCATTATAGGACCAACATCCAGGCAACCCATTGTTTGAGCGGAATTTAGGATCCTCTATCCATTGTAGCATAAGTTCATGGGCCCTGTTTATTTCCTTAAACATATCACCATCGCCACCTTTATCAGGATGATAAACTTTTGCCATTCTCCTGTAGGCTTTTTTTATCTCCCTGACATAGTCTCCAAAGATTAATGTATTCAAATGTATATTAAGATGCTTAAGCCCCTTTTTCTGATCAGCGGATAGTTTTGGGATCATGTTTGTATTTGGTTTGATTGAATCAGGGTTGATACTATATTCAATATTTTCTTCAAGAATCGACTGGGATGCAAAACTACGAGAAATTCGCCTGCTTCTTTTATTATACCACTCATTACCAGCCTCAAGGATTAGTTCTTTAAGCGTATTAGCAGGAGAATAACCTGATTTTCTCTTATAGACAAACCTTGATATTCTGATTGACCAGGTAGGCATCACATCAAGGGCAACAAAATGTTCGGTAAATGAAAAGGCTGCATATCGTGCATTGAGAGTTTGAAGTAGCCCTTTAGACAGAGAAAGGGCCCATATTAGTTTCTGTCTACATTGCTTTGAACAGTAACGCCTTCCTGGTTTAATATCCTCAGCTCCACAAGCAAGGCATCCTCTTTTCCTTCTTTCAGGAAAAGGCGAGACTATTTGTTTTTTGTGCATCTCTTGTCTCTTAATAAACAAGATTAATGGATCTATACATAAGATATTTGCGAAGTTTTTAATTAATGTTTATTATTATCATAAGAGGCAGGCATATTAAAGGCTAAAATTGCTACTGTGTTTGCATTTGGATTTAAGTTGACTTTGATTTTTTAATTAAAGTATTATAATAATAGTTAATTATTATTAATCAGAGTTAGTTATAATGTCAGATCCCTTTGCAAGCGATATTGTCCAGATGGTATTTCATGCTGGCCCAATGGTAAAATTCGTTCTTTTACTCCTCTTCTTTTTCTCTCTCTCTTCGTGGACTATAATCTTTACGAAGTTAAGATTACTTAAGAAGTTCAAAGATGAAAACGAAAGATTTTTAGAACTTTTCTCCTCCAGCCGAGAGATAAGTAAGGTATATTTGCAGAGCAAGATATTTAATTTCAGTCCCTTAGCCAAGATTTTCAGGACTGGTTATGCAGAGTTTAATCGATCTAAGATGCTCCAAGGTAATCCTGATGAAGGCAAGGTTTTTCAATCACAGCAGCAGATTGTGGACCATGTGCAGAGGGCTGTTAAAAAGGTCTTGTTCGCTCAAAGCTCTCGTTTGGAAAGAGGGCTAACCTTACTGGCAACTACTGGGAATGCCTCCCCTTTTATCGGGCTGTTTGGAACTGTTTGGGGTATAATGACTTCATTCAGGGCTATAGGCATGAAAGGTTCTGCTAGTTTGGCAGTTGTGGCCCCTGGTATAGCTGAGGCCCTCATTGCTACGGCAGCAGGACTGGCAGCAGCTATACCGGCAGTTGTAGCCTTCAATTATTTTACCCGCAGGATAAGGACATCTCAGATGGAGATGGGAAATTTCATCTCTGACTTTGTAGGTTCACTGGATAAGGGGTTAACAAGGAGAGCCTTAACTGAAAAGTCAAGAGGCGAATAGTAATGGATGTAGGAGAGGGTAGGCAAGATCTGATATCAGATATCAATGTAACACCCCTAGTTGATGTTATGTTGGTACTGCTCATTATATTTATGGTGACAGCGCCTATGATGATTCACGGGGTCAAGGTAAATCTTCCCATAACGGAAAGTAAAAGCATAAAGAGCAAAGAAGATCCTTTAATATTATCTATAACCAAAAAAAGGCTCATTTTTATTGAAAACTATAACGTTGAATTTAAGGCTCTCAAGGGAAAACTAAAAAAGATATTCGCTAATAGAGTGGGAAAGGAGATTCTCTTACAGGCTGATAAAGATATATCCTATGGCTTTGTAATGAAGGTTATGTCTCAGGTTAAAGAGGCTGGAATTATTAAAGTGGGAATGATAACCGAGCCTTTGCATAAATGACAGCCACATTGTTTATGGTCAATTCAGGGTTTAAGGAAGAGAGACGGGTCAGGATGATGGCCCTATCCTTCTGTTTTCATTTAGTGATATTCTCTACAATCCTCTTTATTCCACAAACAAAAATCCACTTTCCATCTATGGAGGAGAGAGTATATCATGTTGAGTTAGTTGGGCCTCCACCAGGAGTTAAAAGCGGGGTCAAGGGAACAGGAGTTGAAAGTGGAATCAAGGGAAGAGGTACAGCAAGTATAGCCAAAAGAAAAGAAACATCTCACATATTAAAGACTAAGACCCGGCGGATAGCCCTTAAGAAAAAAAAGACTGTTTCCATTTTAGCAAAAAGGATTTCCCCTAAGCCGATAGCCAGAGAAAGAAAGAAGGATTTTTATGCTTCAGAGCTTGTTGATAGGGCTATATCTAAGATAGAAAAAAAGGTAAAAGAGGAGAAGACAGATTACCTCGAAAAGGCCCTATCTCAAATGGCAAGAAAGGTAAAAGAGAAGAAGGCAAATCAACCTGAAAAGACCCTGGATAAACCTGAAGGAAGTATAAAAACTCTCTTTAATAAAGGAGGGAGGGGTGGGATGTTTGGAATGTCTTCGGGTATAGGCAAAGGTATCCAGCTTTATCAATTGGAGATTGAAGATGCTATCAAAAATAACTGGTCCTACCCGGTTGCCCTTATCAATGTAAAAAGCAAGAAAGCCCCTGAAGCAATAATTATAGTTACTGTTAGAAGTGACGGAAAGATTTTAAAGACCTGGTTTAAAAAAAGATCTAATAATAATCTATTTGATGACTCTGTATTAAAGGCGATAGAGAGATCAGATCCTCTCCCTGAATTTCCACCCGGTTACCTGAAGAGTTATGATGAAATTGAAATCAATTTTAACCTCAAAGACCTTTTTCAATAAAAGAGCTATCTTCCATACACTCATATGGATTTTGGTTCTATGGGTAGGTATTATTTTCCAAAAAAAGGACGCAGAGTGTAGGCTTTACATCGATATAACCTCTCCTTCAATAAGGAAGATATCTATTGCTATACCTGATTTTAAGTACTTAGGTAAAAAAAATGAACATCCAGGTCTAATCAGTAAACTTCCAGGGATTATATCCAACGATTTTGATCTCAGCGGATATTTTAGGCCACTGGATAAAGGTTCCTTTATTGAAGGCCCGAAGTCTGGAATTACACGTAATAGCATCCATTTTAAGGATTGGTCTGTTATTGGGGCTACACTCCTCTTAAAATGTGGCTATGAGTGTATTGGCCAGCAGCTTAAGGTGGAGGCAAGATTATTTGATGTCTTCTCTGGCAGACAACTTTATGGGAAAAGGGTATTGGGGTTGGTTGAGCAATCGAGATATTTAATGCATCGCCTCGGGGACGATATCCTCTTGAACTTGACCGGGCATTCTGGGCCATTTTTAACCAAGCTAGCCTTTATTGGGGCCTCCACAGGGCATAAAGAGATTTATATGTCTGACTATGATGGACATAACCTGGAGCAGATAACACAGTACAATACCATTACCCTTTCGCCAAGATTGTCTCCCTCAGGGGACAAGATGATTTATACCTCTTTCCGTAATTCTAGGACAATGCTTTTTATGCATGATATGATCAAGAAATCAGTT
>JAUWZC010000265.1 GCA_030615565.1 Desulfobacteraceae bacterium
ATCGTTTTGGAAAACTGAATCTCCGCCAACGGGTGCTTTGTCCATAAGCGTGAGGTAATGGTCGAGAACATCAAATACGATAGAACCCTTTTTTTTCATTGCAAGAGTATTTGTAACTTTAAGGTTACTTGAAAACCGAACCATTGATTAACAAGCAAATTTGCCCTGATAGGATAATATTGAGTATATATTCAGGCAAATTCACCTTACCGTGTTATCATTATATTAATAGTATCAGTGAGAGTATCGTATGTCAATTTCCAGGAAAGAGATATCCAGGAAAGAGAGGAAACTGCTTGATGAAGTACGGGATGTGATGCGGCTTCATTACTATTCGATACATACGGAGTGAACATATTGTGACTGGATTAAAAGATACATACAGTATCATAATATGACTTGTCGTGAAGGGCTAATGAATGACGAAGATAAGGCAGATACCCACGGGTTTACACCCGTGGCACTCCAAAGGCACTTGCTTAATTTTAGGCATTCACCCACGGGCTTACGCCCGTGGTCCTCTGTAAATTTCTGATAGGTTGTCTCTTAGAGAAATGCAATTGGATTTCATGAAAAGAGTTGATGAGGATAGAAAGCCTTAAATCACCGATTGCTTATATTTCAATTTTTTCTCGGGGAGCAGGGAGATGAGGAAAATTGTCAGGAGCGGTATTATTGCCAGAAAGTAAAGAACCTCACGGATCGAAAAAATATCCGCCAGCTTTCCTGTCAGAGGGGCCATCATTCCTCCAAATCCAAAGGCCAGCCCCATCATTAGGCTTGAGACCATCGATCTTCCCCGGGGAGCCAATTCCTGTGCCATTGCTACTCCTAGCGGCATGGTAGCCATGGAAAAAGATCCCGCCAAAAAAGCGCTAACATAGACCCAGTTGCCAGGAAGATAGAGAAGCAGGAACAGGCTGGGTGTTGCCAGGCCATGGGCGCAATAAAAAATAGGTTTATATCCAATTCTATCCGATAGATGACCGGCGAGGAGCCCACTAATTGCTCCAGCCACGGTAAAGAGAGACAACACTGCTCCAATGGAGATGAGGGAATATCCTTCCTGTGCGTAAAGCACTGGTATAAAGCTTCTGAAAGACACACCAACAAAGGCTCGCAAAACCATCACCACCCAAAGCAGGATAATCGATTTCCATACTTCTCCCAATACTTCTTTTATTGAATGTATAAAGCCCAAATCTTTAAGCCCCTCACCTTGGGGAGAGGGCACGATCCTGAAAAGAAGAATCATTACTGCCAAGCCGAAGATCATTGTGAATGGGGATATTTTTAGGCCGTAGGAACCTACTAGATAGGTGATAAATAGAGGGCCCACTCCAAAGGCAAATGTCCCACCCACATTGAAAATTGACATGGAAAATCCAAAATTCCGGCCCGAGTAAGCAGAAATCATACCGGCAACCGAAGGATGAAACATAGACGAACCGATGGATCCTATGGATATAACAAGAAGCAGCACCAGAAAACAGGGGGCTATCCCCACAAGAGGAATAAAGACGATGGCCAGAAGTGGACCACCCAGCACAAAGAAACGTGTTCGGTAGTGGTCTGCAAGGTATCCTACGGAAGGTTGGACAATAAAGGCCAGAAAGCGGCTTATTCCTACGATTAGACCGACCTGTGCCAAGGTAAGAGCAAACTTCTCGACAAATACAGGAAGGAGAGGATTGATAAAAGAAGAGTAAAAATCACCAATAAAATGAACGAGGGTCAATCCAAATATTACTTTTATATCAGTAGTTTTTTGATCTTCCATTGTAGTAATAACTAAAAAACCACCATCTGGTGGTTTTTTTATTTCAATTTCCTAAGGATAAGTTTGGAATAGCTTAATCCCTCGATTCATAAATTCGATGACGTATTTATTTACTCCATTCGGCCCGAGCAGTTCGGCCTTGAGCTCACTGCCGAAAGGCTCATGGCCGAGGGCGGGACTAAGTGCTGCCCGCGACGAGCCCTTCGGCCTCGAGCGCTCAGGGCCGAGAGGCTCGGCCGAGCCGAGTGAGCCCCTCGGTCTGAGCTCAGGGTCGAAGACAATCGCAAAGATTATACTCATTAGAATAAGTTATAGTATTTGCGAATCGAAGCACTTAGCTTTCCCGGTCACGAGGCTTCTATCAAAGGCAGAGCCACAGCTTTAGCCTTAGGGTATGTTTAGATCATGCCAGGGCCCTGGTAACTATCTCTGCCACATCCAGAACCTCTAATTTATCATCCAGTTCTTCTATTTTAATAGCATCGTCCAGCATTTTGGCGCATTGTGGACAGGCGACAGCTATAATCTGCGCACCGGTATTAAGGGCTTGCCTGATCCTAATTCGACTGGGGCTGTCATCACCCCCGCCCAGGATATCGGTAAAGAAATTTCCTCCGCCTCCACCACAGCAAAAGGCATTTTCCCTGTTTTGATCCATCTCAATCAGCTCGACTCCGGGAATGGATTCCAGGATTTTTCTTGGGGCCTCATACTCCCCATTATGTCTTCCCAGGTAACAGGGGTCATGATATGTTATTGTGGTCTTATATTCTTTTAATGGTATCTTTTTGGACTGGATCAGTGGGGCAAGTATTTGAGTGTAATGATAGATTTCAAATTCTCCCCCAATACCTGGATAATCCTGTTTAAATGCATTAAAGGCATGGGGATCTAAGGTGATGATCTTTTTCATCCTCAGCTTCTTAAATAAAGCAATATTCTGCTCCGAAAGTGACTGAAATAAACCCATCTCACCAAGGGTTCTAACCTCATTTCCGTCACAAATCTCTCTATTGCCAAGGATTCCTATAGAGACCCCAGCTTGAATGAGAATATTTCCCACTGCCCTGGCAATCTTTTTAGCCCTTTCATCATATGAGCCGACACAGCCAATATAGAAGAGATATTCTTGACCGTCATAAATTTGAATAGGGGTTCCATCTGCCCATTTTCCCCTCTCA
>JAUWZC010000152.1 GCA_030615565.1 Desulfobacteraceae bacterium
GCGCTCTCAATAATAACCTTTACCTTGTCTAGAGTGGTTCCCTCAGACCCTGCAGCAAGCTATGTAGGGCCTCGAGCTAGGCCAGAACAGGTAGCCAAGGTACGAGTTAAGCTGGGTTTAGATAAACCTCTCTATATGCAGTATGCCTATTATATAAGGGATCTTCTTCATGGAGATTTAGGCACATCCATTAGGACTCATCGTCCGGTGATAAAGGAAATAGTCCGTCACCTACCTGCTTCCCTTGAATTGATGTTCACTGCCATCATTATTGCCCTAATTATTGGCATTCCTCTCGGAGCGATATCAGCTCAGAAGGAAGGTACTTTAGTAGATCATGCAAGCAGGCTCTTGGCCGTGACCAATGTATCATTACCATCCTTTTGGTTGGGTTTGCTCTTTCAAATCCTTTTCTTTCGGTGGTTAGGGATTTTACCGTTGGGTGGGCGGATCGGTACTTATATCAGTATTACTGACCCTATTAAACATATTACCGGTTTTTTTGTAATGGACTCCTTGATCACCGGGAACTGGGTTGCGCTCAAGAGTTCCCTTTTGCACTTAATTTTACCTGGGCTTACATTAGCTGCTTATTCAACTGGCCTAATTACAAGAATGACCAGATCAACAATGTTAGAAGTAATCAGGGAAGATTATATTATTGCTGCTAGGGCTGCTGGTCTTTCGGAAAGAAAGATTATCTTCACATATGCGCTTAAAAACGCTATTGGTCCAACATTAACAGCGACGGGCTTAGCTTTTGCCTTCATGTTAACTGGAACTTTCTTTATCGAAACCATCTTCTATTGGCCTGGATTGGGAAGTTATACAGTAAGATCGATTCTATTAATTGATTATCCGGTAATCATGGGGGTAACCTTACTAGGGGCGGTCTTCTATGTTTTAGTTAACTTAGTTGTCGATCTGCTCCTGGTATTCTTTGATCCTCGAATCCGCTTATAACAAAAGGTGATATAATTATGAAAGCACCAAAGAAAGAAGCAGATAAGGAAACTGGAGGAAGGGAATACTGGCGTGGACTGCACCTAGTCTTAAGAAATCCCTTGACAGTGTTGGGGTTAGCTATAATTATTACTTTAACCCTTATTGCTGTCTTTGCTCCTCAGATTGCACCTTATCCAGATCAAGGGAGAGGAGCTTCAAATTTAAAGGATAGATTGGCTCCTCCAAGTTTTGATCATTTTCTCGGAACCGATGATTTAGGGAGAGATATTTTAAGTAGGATAATCTATGGGGCCAGAGTATCCTTGAAGTCTGCGATAATAGTGGTCGTGATAGTCATAGCAATCGGCACACCCTTAGGACTAATAGCCGGTTACTTTGGAGGCAGGATCGATGAAGTAATAATGAGGATGACTGATGCGATTTTAGCCTTTCCTGCACTTTTATTGGCCATTGCCATAGTAGCTGCATTGGGACCAAACCTCACAAATGCACTGATTGCTATTTCTATACCATGGTGGCCATGGTATACAAGACTCACTCGTGGTCAAGCAATTTCCCTCCGAGAAAGGCAGTTTGTTGAGGCTGCTAAGGCAATTGGTGTATCAGATTTCAGGATAATGTTTCGTCATATTTTACCCAATTGTCTATCACCGATTATTGTACAAGCAACCCTCGATATGGGTTATGTCATTTTATCAATAGCTGGCTTGGGTTTCTTAGGATTAGGAACACAACCGCCAACGCCAGATTGGGGGGTAATGCTAAGTAACGGACGTGAATTTGTCCTTTATGAATGGTGGTATCCCACCTTTCCTGGATTAGCCATTTTTATTACAGTGCTGGGTTTTAATTTTGTAGGAGATGGGTTAAGAGAAGCTTCAGATCCAAGGATGAGAGGGAAATTTCGATGATCTTAATAAAAGGAGGGATGAGAAATTGAGGATAAAGATCTGTGCCGCGCAAATGCAAGTAAAATTCTTAGATGTGGAAGGGAATTTGAGGAAAGCAAAATCCCTAGTCAGTGAGGCGAGTAATGAGGGCTGTGATATTATATGCTTTCCTGAGGTTTTCTTGACCGGCCTGTTGGGAGAGAAGACTCCTAAATATGCACAAGAGATCCCTGGTGAGCACACCGAAGAGTTCTGCAAATTAGCAGATGAAAACAGTATTTATATCATAATGGGAACTATAACGGAAAAGGAGGGCAATAGCCATTATAATACAAGTGTTTTAATCGATGACTCAGGCAAGATTCTTGGGAAATACAGGAAGATCAAGTTATGGAATGGTGAGAAAGCTTACAAAAAAGCCGGACATAAGGTATCGGTAATCGAAACCAGATTTGGCCGGATCGGGTTGACTATCTGCTGGGACTTAGCATTTCCAGAGATTACCAAGGAAATTGCGCTAAGAGGGGCTAAGATTATCTTTTGCCCCTCTCTGTGGAGCCACGAAGATAAATACGACCTTGTTAAGTCAGAAAAATTAAGGAAAAAGATTCCTGGTATAGATACAGAATTAAACTTTGTCGATTCATGTGTTCCGGCAAGAGCAATTGAGAACGAAATTGCCTTTGTCTATGTGAGTAGTTGCGGCAAGATTAAAACTGATAAGTTTATTCGCAACCTGATAGGTCATTCTCAAATAGCTATTCCTTTTTACGGCACAGTTGCATCACTTGAGAATGAAGAAGGACTACTAATTAAAGAGATAGACCTAAGTCTGTTAGATTTGGCGGAGAGTGTTTATGAAATAAGGAAGAGTTCTACGAGTGAATGAGTAAGCTATTTGTTGCAACATCTTAGATTTCAAAGGTAGAGAAGCGTAAAATTGAAAGAGATGTTATTAGAGATAAAGGAGCTAGAAACTCATTTTTTTACCTATGAGGGGGTGGTTAAAGCTTTAAATAAACTTGATCTTACTATCTACAAAGGAGAGACTCTGGGGCTCGTGGGAGAAACGGGATGCGGAAAATCAGTAACGGCACTCTCTATTTTAAGATTAGTTCCTGCTCCGCCCGGAAAGATTGTGGGTGGAAAAGTCTTCTTTGAGGGAGAAAATCTCTTAGAGAAGGAAGAGAAGGAAATGAGGAAGATAAGAGGTAGTAAGATTTCCATGATCTTTCAAAACCCTACGTCTTCCTTAAATCCGGTATTTACAGTGGGAAATCAGGTTACGACAGTGACTAGAACCCATCAAAAGGGTAGTAAGAGAGAGGCTCAAAAAAAGGCAACTGAAATGTTTGAGCTGGTAAGATTACCTGATCCAGAGAGAACTTTGTGGAAATATCCTCATGAACTCAGCGGGGGGATGCAACAGAGGATTATGATTGCCATGGCTCTTTCTTGCGAACCAAGTTTATTAATAGCCGATGAACCTACCACCGCTTTGGATGTGACTATTCAGGCTCAAGTATTAAACTTAATAAAGAGACTCAAAGAAGAAACCAAAACCTCTATTTTATTGATTACTCATAATCTGGGCATTGTGGCCAAGATGTGTGATAGAGTGGTGGTAATGTATGCAGGAGAGGTCGTAGAAGAGGCCAGTCTAAATAAGATATTTGAAGCTCCTAAGCATCCTTATACTATGGGACTACTGGGAGCTATTCCTAAACTAAATCAAAAAGAAAAGCTCGAGGTTATTAAAGGAAGTGTATGTAGTTTAATAGATCCACCCCAGGGATGTCGGTTTTACCCCCGGTGTTCTTCCTTTACAGAGATATGCCAAAAAGAGAAACCAGCCCGGGTTAAAATAGAAGAAGATCACTTTGTCTCTTGCCATTTGTACAATTTTTGAGCATTCAGAGAGTCGAGAAAGCTTTAGAGAGAAGTAATTCATTTAAATAGTTTGATGAAGTAGCCTTTTCTTACCAGTTTCTGGAGAAGAACCTTAATGTCTGTGGTACTAAAACTCACAAATGTACGTAAATATTTTCCTACAACCAAGAGTTTCTCTCAGCGGAAGAAGGAGTACGTTAAAGCTGTAGAAGATGTTTCTTTCATTATCCGGGAAGGAGAGACAGTAGGCTTAGTGGGAGAATCAGGCTGCGGGAAAACCACGGTGGGAAGAATCATATTAAGGCTTATTGCCCCCACAGCGGGCCAGGTATCTTTTAGAGACCAAGACCTTTTTGCCTTGAGAAAGGAAGAGTTAAGGAAAACAAGAAAGAAGATGGGTGTAGTATTCCAAGACCCTTACTCTTCTCTAAATCCTCGAATGAGTATCCAGGAGATTGTGGCAGAGCCCTTAAAAATCCATACCAATTTGAAAGGTTTGGAACTTCAAGAAAGAGTGGTAGAGTTGTTAAAACAGGTTGGACTAAAAGAAGATTGTCTTCGCAGATACCCTCATGAATTCAGTGGAGGACAGAGACAAAGAATAGCTATAGCTAGAGCCTTGGTTTTAAACCCGGCATTTCTAGTTCTTGATGAACCAACCTCGGCTTTAGATGTCTCTGTGCAAGCGCAGGTTCTTAATTTAATTATCGAACTGCAAAAAGAACTGAATCTAACCTATTTGTTTATTTCCCATGACCTGATTGTAGTGGAATATATTGCCGATAGAATTATGGTAATGTATTTAGGTCGTATAGTAGAGATAGGCTCAACAGATAAAATATTTAATCACCCTATACATCCCTATACTAAGGCTTTAATCTCTGTCATCCCCATCCCAGATATCTGTCAACAGCGGAAAGAAATCTTCTTGGAGGGGGATGTTCCTAGTCCTGTAAATGTTCCCTCTGGTTGTAGTTTTCATACCCGATGCCCGGAGGCAAAGGAGGAAGTGTGCAAGAGAGAGATTCCTATCTTAAAAGACCTAGGCCAGGAACATTATGTAGCGTGTCATCTGGCTAAGGTAGAATCCTAAAGTAACAGGAAGTTTTTGAGACAATCCGAGAGATTAATAGCCAGGGGACTACTATTTTCTTGGTTGAACAGAACGTTAGACAATCTTTAAACGTTTGCAATAGAGGATATGTTTTGGAAAATGGAAGAATTGTCGTGGAGGGAAAGGGGAAAGAACTCTTAGGCGATGAGCGGATAAAGAAAGCTTATTTAGGGTTATAGGATATGTTGAACTTCTGCTGAAGAAGAAAAGCAAAATTTCTACAAAGGAGGGAGATAAATGGGTAATTTAAAAAAAACCAATCAGAACTTACTTGAAGAAAGAAATAAACATATCCCCCGGGGTGCATTCTATCTTACTCCCCTGTTTGTATCTAAAACAAAGGGAGCATTGATTAAAGATGTGGAGGGAAAAGAATATATTGATTTTGGAGGAGGTATCGGCGTTGTAAATGTGGGACATTGTGCTGATGAAGTTGTAGCAGCTATAAAAGATCAAGCTGAAAAGTACATCCATACCTGTTTTATGGTTGTAATGTATGAGCCTTACGTTGCTTTAGCCAAGAGATTAAACGAGATTAGCCCGGGGAATTTTGAAAAGAAGTCTTTATTTTTTAATAGTGGAGCCGAAGGTATAGAGAATGCAATCAAAATAGCAAGATCATATACAAAAAGAGATGCTATAATTTGTTTTGAAGACGCTTTTCACGGTAGAACATTATTTACTTTAAGCCTGACCAGTAAGGTAAAGCCCTACAAATTTGGTTTTGGTCCCTTCTTTGCCGAAATTTATCGGATTCCTTATGCCTACTGTTACCGATGTTCCTTCGGGATGACTTATCCTTCCTGTGAAATTCGCTGCGCTGATTACCT
>JAUWZC010000129.1 GCA_030615565.1 Desulfobacteraceae bacterium
ATCGTTTTGGAAAACTGAATCTCCGCCAACGGGTGCTTTGTCCATAAGCGTGAGGTAATGGTCGAGAACATCAAATACGATAGAACCCTTTTTTTTCATTGCAAGAGTATTTGTAACTTTAAGGTTACTTGAAAACCGAACGTACTCTTCAGCGGGCGCGGCTTTTTGCGCTCCGCTGGAAGATATTGTTATGCATCTATATCGTAATGCTTCGCTTCATGTATACGCTCGACATTCCAACCTGACCGAAGGATTAGTTTGCCATGATCGACGAATGCATCCGACTTTGAGAATTCTCGATAGCAGACCCTGCATTTAATTGGAGACAATTTCATATCATTTGCTAAAATCGAGAGGACACGTAATTCTGTTTCCGGGACTTCTTCCTCGCTCTGAGCGTATGAATATACTTCAGTCCATGTTCCGCCACCGGAATTTATCTCAGCAGTCGAGAAACGCAAAGATCCCGCAGAAAACGTTTCATTTGTCTGGTGGCTGGTGACAGCGAATTCATACCAAACACCATGTGCATCATTGTCGATCACTTTCAGTGTGCAACGATATCGGCCGGTGGACCATGGCATTAAAGCCCGAACGCCAATGAAGTCATCCTCATGGCCTGAGTTCTCGATCCATCCGTGAGGCGCAACTCGAGCGTTTGATGAATCGCGAGTCTTCCATCGCGAGAAAAGAATACCGTGTCTTTGCAATCCGCTTCCGGGTTTAGCTATGTCTGTTTGCAAGCCAAGATAGCAGGCAACTCCTGAAATACCGCCATCGTAAAGCTGGAAATATCGACCGGGACGTCGTTCTGTGTTTCCACAGATTTCTATTTCCAGCGTCAAGTCGTTTAGTGTGGGAGACGTGAAGTCCCAATTGCCATATGCCATTCCCTTCGGTAGTTTCATTTGCAATTACCTCAAGTATCGCCACGGCTAACCGACGGCCCTTAGGATGTACGAGTTGAGCCGTTTGTTATGAGTTTTCCGATTGATCATTGGATTGCATTTGTTTTTCAGACTTCTCTGGATGTGCTATTGTATCAGTTCCAAACATGCCTTTTTGCATGGATAACACTTCACCCAACAAATTAGAGAGCATCCTTTTTGCTGCAACAGCATCTCTGGCACCATTATGAATATGCTTGAGGATATCTTGCTTTTTATCGCAGTCCTCCAATTCATATGCTGCATTTCTTGCCCGGGTAAAATTCTTGTCAGACCAATCGGTTGATTGCTGGGATTTCCAAACATTGCCGGCTATCCCTGCTAATTTGTCTTGAACGAGTTTCTCAAATCTTTCCTTCTCTCTGTTTGTTTTAATGGCATATACAAGAGATGCGGTAGTTATTAATGTGCCAACTATGAATAATAATATATCCATTAGAATGTCTCCTCATAACGCCCAGGGTAACCAGCGGCGCCACCCAAACTTGCCCGCAAGGCCACCGCGTTTCTCGCCGTCTGGTTGACCCTGTTGTTATGCTTTTTTTAATTATCTCGATCTGTTATCGCGTTTCTTTGTGTTTCTGGGAGTTTGTTGTACAATTTTTTAATTTCCTTTGGCTGAGTAATCATAATGTGGGCAACAATATTTATGAGTTCAAATAATTTATTTGCTATCTCAGTGTCATCTTTGAGGTCAATTTGCCCTGGGTGAACTGCGTTGTTGCCAACTACCCTCACAATATCTAAAGCTTGCTGAACTGTCGCAGGCAGACCCTTTTGAACAAGATTAGCAATATCTTTATTAATATTTTCACCTGACTCTCCTAACTGTTTACAAAGCTTCTGGATACATAGCCGAAGGAGCGCGGCAGCACCACGTGGAGATTTATTTAGAATTGATGTTGCTTCGATATAATCTTCGATAATGTCTTTATTCAAATCTTGGTTTGGGGGTTGAACTCCAGAAATGTCGGGGTAAATCATTTTTTCGTTAAGCCACAATGAAAATTTTTTGCAATGCAAACAAAAAGCGACTTCTAAATTTTTAATGTCTATAGAACCACCCTCATAATACTTAGCAGACCTCCAAACTTGATGCGAAAAAGCATTGCAATTTGGACAATTGAAACTCGTTTTCTTGAACGAAGGTGGAGTAATTTTATCCATTTAAATTTCTTCTATTATTTTCAAGCGAATAACGGGCTCTTCAGCCGCACGGCTTTTTGTGTCGGCTGAAAGAGCAAGGTTATCTGTCTGATTATAATAACCTTTATTGTCATTATTGACACAAAGCACATCTATTCTGACAATCTACATAAATTTAACTTCCTCATATTTTTTTTCAAGAATAGATATTGGATTCTTGCCATTTGCAATCTCTTCCAAATCACTTTCAGTAATTACAATAATCGATATTCCTCTGACTTTATATGCATCTCTTATTTCACCTTTTGCATCTTTTACGCCCTCGCCAGTAATGCCGTGTCTACTCAGTAAAATACCAGAATAGCATCTATGATCTTCGACTTTTGCTTTAAAATCGCGAAGGACTGGAGCCCCGACAGGGTCAGTCCAGTTCTTGCACTCAATCAAAATGTAGCGCCCTAAATCGCGCAACAGCGGATGATCAGAATAATTTCTTATGATACGGTCTATTTCCGCCTTTGAAGTCCGCACCGAAGGGAGAACTGTAAAATCTTTTATTGAGGCAAACAATGTCTCTGCAAGGGTCTCTAAAGTATTCTTCTTTTCGTCATTTGTTCCAGCACTTTTCGTTTTCTCCAACAAATCCCTGTAAAAATCAAAATTAAGATTTATAAAGGCACTGTCGCGAGCTTGTCTGATCCATGTTTCTTGATTTTCTTGAAATACCTTTAAAACAATATTTGGATCGACAGGTGGGTATTCATCAAAAACATTGGATGAAATAGCGCATGAATGAATCCCATCAAGAATTTCCTCTTGGATATTAAACTCATTCCTCAATGTTTTATAACCAAGTTTCTCAACAGCGTTTTTTCCGACTGTAATACAGTCTTCAATATATGCTAATGTGATATAATTTTGTGCTTCGGGACGTCTCTGGAGACTCAAGATTGCTATCCCCAAATTATGTAAAGCCGTCCCCTTATGAACACGGGGGCCTTTTTGCTGCTCCCGCAATTGAGTATGATATAGCGTCATGTATAAATCAGCTGCCTGTTGAAACATACCTTTTTGCAGGTAGTAGAAACCTACACTGTTCCAGAAGTTTATATTTGGTTCCGAAGGATGAATTAACTTATTCACTCCTGTAGCCTTTGACAGAAGGGTATTCACAGCCTCGTAGTCATTCGCATTTATTAAACGACCTATCTCAGCATTAAGCTCATCTAACGATTTCATCGATAGTTCCCTTATCTTATTGAATGCAGATAACGTTTTGAGCTAACCTGCCGGCCTACGTACTTTCGAGACTGCACTGGCTTTTACGTAAAACCACATCAATGTTCCGGTCAGGTTCAGCGATTGGTTAGGAAATTCTATATCCAAATATTCTCTTTACTGCCAGTTTCGTAAGAGACACTCAGTTAAAACTCTCAATCTTCCGGATTGTTTCCAGTTATGCTTGCTATTTCTAACTCTGTATGCTCCATTTTTATGGACGTACGGCCCAAAGCCTCGGCTCACCGGCACATAGAGCGCGTCGGCTAGAGCCGACAGTTAGGCCAGAACCCGGTTCATAGTGAAGGCGAATACGAATTGACAATGTGCTTGACAAATGTCATCGGTACTGCAACCCCACCTCTGGTTCTTTAGCGATTAATGCTCTTCCACGTGATGCGATCAATGCCGAAGTGTTCGTTTAAAAGTTGCCTAAAGAGCTGACGGAAGCTTTGGTACTTATTGTATAGCTCATTTTGACGTGCTTTATCATGCTCGTAGGCCGTCTTTAAGAGAAGCTTTTTTTCCTCTTTGAAGAGATTAAAAAACTTATCACCTATAAGGTAACGATAAGCCACTGCGTCTTTCATAATCTCGTCCAATGGTTCCTCCGGTGGTTTTTGGCCCAATGTCATCGTCTCCCGCTCTATTTTGGACTGTAGTTCCGTAACTTTGACGTATTTATCCAAGAGTACCTTCTCCTCGAACCGCGACCTTCGCTCAATGAGCAGCGTCATTTCTTCCAATCGGCGGTCAAACTCTGAAGAAATGGCCCGCTCGGCTACATTCTGCAGTATGAACACAAACGCTGCGCCCAACGCCAAGATGACCAATGTGGGCGCTGAATATTGTTTAGCCCATTGAAGTAATTGGTTCATTTTTCGTCTCCTTTGAGTTATGGACTTCCTAACCCCTAAACCCCGCAGTTAGGGAAAAAGAGGTTTGTAATGGTTTAATTTATTGTGAAAGCATAGGGAAACTCACATTAATTCTTTTCACCCAAAAAGAAGGGAGTCTCCCTATGCTCGAAACGGAAATGAAGCATTTTCTTAAGTATTGTAAGATATCAGAATTTACAGAAAAATCAATCGAAGCTTTAACGACAAGACTTAATGAATTCAAAAAATACCTCGAAACTACTACCATAACGTCTGTCAAAGACATCTTGTATCAACATCTGAGGGAGTATGTTGCCGAGTTCAAAACCCCTTCCGTTCATATCAAAAAAGGACGAGTTTGGACCTTACATCAGTTTTTCCACTTTCTTACGCTCAACGGATGGGTGAGTGAAAACATAGCACTTGATATACCCTACCCAAAGATTGAAAAGACTGTTCCACACTTCCTTACCATTGATGAGTATAACCGAACCCTCAGTTATTTTATTAAAAATGCCATAGACTTTTTCGGGTTGAGAAACCTTGCCCTTATCATGATGCTGGGATTGCTGGGGCTGCGCCTGGGTTCAATACTGTCATTAAACATTGAGGATATAGACCTTGAGACCGGATTGATCTTCTTTACGGATAAAGGGAGGAAAGAGAGAACTCTCGTTTTGCCTGGGATACTCTCAATTGTCCTTTCCCAATACCTGAAATTACACGAAAGAAAGCTGGGACCTCTGTTTTTGTCCAAAAGAAAGAAACGGATCTCTCTGCGCACTTTACAAATCATCTTCAAGCAGGCAGCAGATGAGCTTGGAATAGAAAAGCATCTCCATGCCCATCTTTTCAGACACACGGCAGCCACCCACCTCAACAGGGTGGCAGGCCCTGTAATCACGCAGCATGTCCTAGGTCATTCCTATCGAAAGAATACAGAGAAATATACCCACCTTAACCCCGATCAGTATGCTGTTTATATGAAAAGACACCCCTACATGAAAGGAGAAATGAAATGATCGCACTAATCGATGAGTATCGGAACGAGTTGTTGAAGATCTCAGGTTTTGCCGAAAAAACCGTGGATAACTACACATCTTGTATCGTTATGTTTTGTGACTGGCTTAAAAGGCAGATTCAAATCTCGCCTTTATCCGCCCAGTGCAAACACATCAATCTATGGATAATGGAGCTGAAAGGAAAAGGTCTCAGCTACAGCCGTCTTGAGCATCACAGGTCTGCATTGAAAACATTTTATGCCATGTTTGTTAAACTAAAATTGGTATCGAAAAATGTAGCAGTTACTTTGCCTCAGTTCCGGAAAAGAGGGAGAAGCAACATAAGGCCGGTATCAAAGGAAGCCGTATACAGATTACTGGATACTATAGATCAATCCTACTGGGAGGGAAGGAGAAATCACATGATTATCTCCATGCTGTGGGCGCTTGGACTTCGTATCAGCGAACTCACGAGTCTGACAGTAGGCTCTTTTGAACCCGGTATTGACCCTAAAAACAGGATCGGTCTGCTGCGTGTAAAAGGAAAAAACAGAAAGCAACGTGCACTGTTCATTGTTGATATGCTATATGATAATCTGATTGCCTATCTGTCCCATCGGCAATCTCCCGGTCAAAAGAAAGATCCCCTCTTTCCTGTAAAAAGCGGAAAAGCCATATCCAATAATCGGATACAGAAAAAGATCAAAGAATATTGCATGGAAGCGGGGATCACAGACAGGATCACGCCCCATGTACTCAGGCATTGCTTTGCAACCGAGATGTATCATGCAAATGTCCCGCTGGATGCCATTTGTGCCATGCTGGGACATGACAGGAGATCGGAAACCTCCGGATACATCAAGGTATCGGATCAATTCAAGAGGGAGGCTTTAAATCAACTTGCCATCAGCGGGAGGACCCTATGGGAGTAACTGCAAAGGAATTTTTTGAACATGTTGATGCGTTTATGGATTACAGGCAGGTAGTCTATGAAATCAGTGACCAGACAATGAAAAGCAACCTGGTTGATCTCAACCTGTTTAAATATTTTATTGAGCAGAAAAAACACAAAACCATCAACGGTCCTGCGGTAATAGACTTTCAGTATTATCTTAAAAAAGAACGAAGGAACAGCGGCAGATCCGTCAATCGCAAGATCTTTAC
>JAUWZC010000233.1 GCA_030615565.1 Desulfobacteraceae bacterium
GACTCCATGGTTATGCAAGATGACAATCGTACTATCAATGTGAAACTGTCCTTTTCCCATCCCTTTGAGGGTGAAGGAATGGAACTGATTAAGCCAGTTGTGTTTGGAGTCATGGCAAATGGGAAAAAGGTAAATCTGCTCAAGAAACTACAAGAGACAAAGGTCATGGATCATACTGCCTGGGAAATCTCTTACACAATCAAGCGGCCAGGTGTTTATATGTTTTATATGGAGCCCAAGCCTTACTGGGAACCGGCCGAGGATTGTTATATAGTGCATTACACAAAAACCGTGGTTACTGCCTTTGGCGATGATGAGGGATGGGATCAGGAAATTGGACTCAAAACCGAGATCGTTCCCCTGTCAAAACCCTATGGCCTCTATGCAGGAAATGTCTTTCAGGGAATTGTAAAGCTGGATGGTAAACCTGTACCTTTCTGTGAGGTAGAGGTAGAGTACTATAACAAGGATGGAAAAGCCAAAGCCCCCACAGATTACATGGTCACCCAGACTATCAAGGCCGATGTCAATGGGGTCTTTACCTATACAGCGCCTAAGGCTGGCTGGTGGGGATTTGCTGCCCTGAATACATCGGACAAGAAGATCAAGGGTAAAGACGTGGAAATAGGTGCAGTTCTATGGGTTAAATTCCATGACTGGAAATAGAAAATGTTAGTAGTCCGTTGTCAGTAGTCAATTGTATAGGTAAAAGAAAATGCATATATCCGAGGGAGTATTATCCGCACCCGTGCTGGTCACGGGTGCGGCCCTGGCAGCGGCAGGGATCTCAGTTGGTTTGAAAAAGATGGGTTACGAAAAGATCCCACAGGTGGCGGTTCTATCTTCTGCCTTTTTTGTGGCATCATTGATCCATGTTCCTATTGGCCCCTCAAGTGTCCATCTTATCCTTAATGGTATTAATGGACTTCTGCTCGGTTGGCTCTGTTTTCCTTCTATCTTAGTGGCCTTAGCCCTTCAGGCAATCCTCTTCCAATTTGGAGGAATCACCGTCCTTGGAGTCAATACTGTTACTATGGCCCTACCAGGATTGATCTGCTATTATCTTTTTGGCAAATTGGTAAATCGAGAAGGAGGGCTCTTATCTTTAGCTGCTGCCTTTGCATGTGGCTTTCTTTCCGTTTTCTTTTCAGGTATTCTTGTAGCACTATCACTGCTTTTTACGGAACAATCATTCATGTCAGTGGCCAAGCTGATTGTAGTGGCCCATCTGCCAGTAATGATTATCGAGGGAATCATTACCCTCTTTTGTGTGGCATTTTTAAAGAGAGTAAAACCCGAAGTTTTGGGAGGTATCTATGGAAAAGGGCCATAATATTAAGAGCTCTCTAATAATTCTTCTTTTAGCCTCTATACTTGTAATCTCTAACAATCTTCCTGCCTTGGCCCACAAGGTAATAATCTTTGCCTGGGTTGAGGGAGACACTGTTTTCACTGAGAGTAAGTTTAGCGGTGGAAAAGAGGCCATAAATGCCCAGGTTCTGGTCTTTGACAGGGGGGGCAAACAACTCCTGGAGGGAAAAACAAACAATAAAGGCGAATTTTCATTCAAAATTCCCAAACTAACTGATTTGAGAATTGTCCTCAATGCAGGCATGGGGCATAAGGCAGAATGGAGGATACTGGAATTAGAGATCCAGGAAGCAAGCGGTGTTTTAGGCAGCAAAATAGCTACTGAATCTTCCCAGCCTATAACTGTCGGCTTAAGCAAGGAAGAGATCAAGGAGCTTATTGAGGAGTCCTTGGATCGGAAACTCAGACCAATTGTGAGGATGATGACCGAATCACAGTCTAAAGGGCCCTCTGTTACTGAAATATTAGGTGGCATTGGGTATATCCTTGGACTCATGGGTGTGGTAATCTATTTTAAAAACAGAGGAAAGAAAAGACATAAGGAGAACCATGATAATTGAAGAGCAATTTTCTACTGGGAAGTCCCTTGTTCATAGCCTGGATCCAAGGGTTAAAATCATTGTGGCTATCCTTTTCTCTGTTGTTGTGGCTGTATCAAGCAACTTTTTAGCACTGTTGCCTGCTCTCGCCGTGTCACTATCGCTTATAGTCCTTGCCAAACTTCCAATGAGAAAGGTTTTTTACCGGCTGCTATTGGTAAATGGATTGATTCTATTCCTCTGGATTTTTCTTCCATTTACCTTTAAAGGGGAGGCATTGTTTAAAATAGGGCCATTAGTAGGAACCAAAGAGGGTGTATTGTATGCCAGCCAGATTACTGTCAAATGTAACGCAATCCTTTTGGCTATGATAGCACTGCTTTCAACAACACCCATCTTTACACTTGGCCATGCCATGGGCCAACTCTACTTTCCAGATAAGATAATACACCTATTTTTATTTACTTATCGCTATATTCATGTCATTTTTCAGGAGTATAGGAGACTCACAAATGCTATGAGAATACGAGGTTTTATACCTGGAACAAACTTACACACCTACAGAAGTTATGCCTATCTTGTAGGAATGCTTCTGGTCAGAAGTTATGACAGGGCTGAAAGGATTCACAAGGCCATGCTCTGCAGAGGTTTTCATGGAAAGTATTACACATTGAGCCGGTTTTCCATTAAGATGGGAGATATATTATATCTATCACTGATGTTGACCGCAATTTTAGGATTGGTAATTCTACAATGGAAAGCAATAGCCTGATCATTAACCTAAAAGATACATCATTTTCCTACTCGGGAGACAAACTAATCCTTGATCTCCTGAATTTTCAGCTCCATAGCGGTGAGCGGATTGGTCTGGTGGGGCCAAATGGTAGTGGCAAGACTACCCTTTTCCATATCATCATGGGTCTTTTAAGTCCCTCTTCGGGCAAGATCGAGCTCTTTGGAAAACCAGCTCATGAGGAAAAAGTCTTCAGAGAAGCCAGGAAAAAGATTGGACTCCTTTTTCAAGATGCTGATGACCAATTATTCAGTCCTACCGTGCTCGAGGATGTAGCCTTTGGGCCATTAAATTTGGGGAAATCGCCAGATGAGGCCAGAGACATCGCTTTGAAAACCCTTGCAAGGCTTGATCTCTTTGACTTTGAGAATAGGATAACCTATAAGCTTTCAGGAGGGGAAAAAAGGCTTGTCTCTCTGGCCACAGTCCTTGCCATGGATCCAGAGGTTCTTCTCCTCGACGAACCTACTAATGGTCTGGATGACGAAACAGAAGAGAAGATAACCAACATATTAAAAGGACTGAAACTTTCATGCATTTTTATCTCACACAACCTGGATTTTCTCTTTAAAACCACAGATAGGATATATGCCATGGCGAATGGGAAGATATTCCTTGATGAAGCCTTGGTGCCCCATTCCCACGTTCATACCCATAAATTTGGCAGGTTACCTCATGAGCATAAGTCTTAAATTATTTGGGACGCAGATTTTCGCAGATCCCCGCAGAGAACTATTTTCTTGTATTATCAAATGCCTTACGTTTAACCTCTGGTTCAGTGCCAAAATTAAGTAGAAGTCCAACTTCAATATCTGTTGCTTTTAGATAGTTCAATAACTGTGCTTCGTTTTCTTCTACCAATCGTTTTGCTGCCTTTATCTCTACAATTACCTTGTTATCAACCAGTATATCAGCAAAGTACTCACCTATAACTTCACCTTCATAAAATACCTTTATTGCAGATTGAGAAACCGCAGGAATATCATCCTTTTTAAATT
>JAUWZC010000169.1 GCA_030615565.1 Desulfobacteraceae bacterium
TGTGTCATAATAAGATGTGATGAGATGGGGGATATTTCGTTCATTAAGTATGGAATCCAAGAGACGGGCCTCAATCTCATTTTCCAGAGTTGCTACTTTTTTGTATTCTTCCTTCATTACCTATCAGGGGTTTTCGACAAAGCCATGTAAATTTATAATTATAATATTACTTATGAAATTATCTGGGAAAAGACAAGGGTATTTCTCTTTACAGATGTACGTTTGGTATTGTATATAAATTAAAAGTATCAGATGATATTAAAATAAGAGGAGGGAAATTATAGGGATTTTCAGGGGCTGCTATGCTTCCTTACAGTGAGTTGGAGTATGGGGGAATTGTGGAAAGACTGGAGAAACTGGATAAACTGTTTAAGGTTAGGGAGTAATAGAGACATTCCTGTCTTTTTGACCTCTGGATAGAGCGTGGATCAGAGATTGGGTATTTAAGGTTTGTTTATAGCCTGATATTTAGGGAACTAATATGATAACGTGTGCCTTTTGCAATCAAGAGATAGAATTTGAAGGCAGGGTTTCTCGCAGTGATACCTGCCCAAAGTGCGGTCGCGAGCTCCATTGTTGTCTACAATGCAAATTTTATGATCCGGGATCCTATAATGAGTGCAAGGAAGTATTGGCTGAGAGGATGGTTGACAAGGAAAGGGCTAACATTTGCGAGTATTTAGTTTTGAATGGGGTAAAGGAAGGTGGATTTGGAAGAAAAGCAATGGCAAAACAGGCCTTAGAGGATTTATTTAAGAAGAAATAGGATATTATATCAAAATTTGGTCTTTGCTATATTTTCCACAGGCACTACCATCATAGTAACTATACCTTTTGCTACCAACTTTTCACTCTTATTCCTCACATCGTAGACCTTAGATTCGGATACTATAATTTGTTTTCCTTTGTTAATTACCTTAGAGCGACATTTCAAGGCACTGCCATAGGCAGGTTTCAAGAAATTGATCTTAAATTCAATAGTTAGTATTCGGTAATTTTCAGAAACCATGGTAAAGGCAGAATATCCAGCCGTATGATCAGCCATAGTAGCCATGAGGCCAGCATGAATAAAATTATCCTGTGTTCGATGATTCTCCCCGATAAGAACCTGTGATTCAAATGATCCTTTCTTTATCTTTAAGGCCTGTAACCCGCAATATTTGATATATCCCCGACAATAATCCTTGGCAAGAAAGTCAATCCTTTTTTGAGTGAGGTTATTATCCATAAATTAGACCTCTTCTAAATTAAATCTCTAGATTTTAAATGATGTAATCGTTAAACTTTGGGTATGCTACAGAAATGAAAATAATTATTCAAGCTTTTTGCTGCCTGTTTTATGCCTATTCCAAGTGTCACGGACACCTCTTCAGTAAATTCTATTCAAGCAAGAACTGATTTTGAATTATCCTTGATTCATGAGAATTGATGATCTAAGATAACCTAAAATCTTTGGCAGGAGAACAACCATTGGATAATTTGATCAGAATACTACGTTCTTTCAGTGAAGGGGAAGAGGATAAAACATTTACTGAGAATTTTGTAGATATTCTCAAGGCTAAGGTGATGAGCGATGTTCAGAGGATGTATGAACTTGGTCTAATATTCAAGGATAATAAGGTTGTTTTTCCACCTCCTTGGGAGTCTATCTATGCAAGTTTAAAAGAAATCGGGTTCTTTAAACGCTTTATTCCTGTTAATTATGGGGGAAACAGGACAAATGAAGAAAATATTTATTTTATAATGGAACTTTTAGGATACACATGCCCCAGCCTCGGGATCATCTTTGTAGCTCACAGTCGAGCGATAGATCTTATTCTTGCCGGAAAAGATGAGGCCCAAAAGAAAAAATTCCTTTCGAGATTAAGGGATGGAGATTTTGGCGCAATTGCTATGACTGAGGAGAGGGCAGGCTCTGATGCAAGTGCTATTGAATTTTCTGCAACACAAGAGGGGGATTATTATATCTTTAATGGTGAAAAGACCTTTGTATCTAATGCGGGCCTTGCCAGCGTTTACACGATTCTTGTCAACACAAAGGGAAAGAAAGGGGCCAGATCCTTGAGTGTCTTCGTGGTCGAGGATGAAGTTGAGGGACTTCGGTTGGAGGTTTTACCTGAAAAAGATGGGTTGAAGATCCTTCCCACAGGTAAGCTCATCTACGAGAATTGTCTTGTTCCAAAAGAGAATTTGATTGGGGATGAAGGTAAGGGACTACTACTGGCCCTTGATGCAATAGATAAAGGCAGGATATTGCTTGCAGGGGTATCTTGCGGTCTTGGGTGCCGGATACTGGATGAGGTATTTAAATATTCCAGAAAAAGGATCCAATTCGATCATCCTCTCACCAGTAGTCAGGATATCAGCTTTAAGATATCTGATATGCACACCCAGATTAACGCTGCACGGGGATTATGTTTCCATGCCTTGAAACAGTTTGATAGCCCATATTACAGGAGCGCTTCATCTCAGGCAAAGCTTTTTGCCACCCAGATGGTGATGTCCGTAGCACAATTGGGGCTGATAATCATGGGCGGCAGGGCATACTTTAAAAACAATATCATTAGCCTGCTCAGTGCGGATGCAAGGGGAATGGAGTATCTGGAAGGAACCTCAAGTATTCAAAAGATGATCATCTCAAGAGAGCTCTTTAAGAGCTATACTTGAGGATGAAAATAAATACCATTTTATCTTCACCAATGATACCTTATCTCTTTTCTTCTCAACGAACAACTGACAACTATCAACGGCCACACCTTTATTTTTATCAGAAAATTATTTTGGCATCGTTTTACAGGTTTGATATGTGATTCCGAGTCAAAGAATTCTTGCAATTTGCATTAAAAAATTTACAGACTTCACTTTTTAAACATCAAGTTGGGGGTTACAGGCATGAAATGTTTGAGATTAATTGGTTTGGCTATCGCATTTTGTCTGATTTTTATTCCGGGTAATCCTTTTAAAGGGGAGGCATACGAGGATACCCAGTGTTTTAAATGCCATACCAGTGCCAAGAAATTGATAGAAATAACCAGGGAGATTGCTAAAACCAGACCGGCACTTAAGTCTGCAGAGACAAAAGGTGAGGGGTGAGGCGGTGCTGTGGAGCCGTTGGCCCCGCACGAGAAGATTTTTGTTGACAGTGACATCGTAGACGACGAGAACCACGGAGAGATAGCATGCCATGAATGCCATGGTGGTAACCCAGATGACCTCAACTGGAAGACAGCCCACAACGGTGTTGTTAAAGATCCTACATATCCTGATGCCACTACAGCCTGTGGGGATTGCCATGATGAGATTAATGAGAATTACAAAACGAGTCTTCATGTAAGCCTCAGGCCTTATAAATTAATTACTGACAAAAGAGCCAGCACTAATGCTTTCATCCGCAACAAATTAGCATGTGCAATGAATACTCATTGTTATAAATGCCATAGCAGTTGCGGTCAGTGCCACATCAGCAGGCCCGATTCTGTTGAAGGTGGATTTTTGGATGGACACCTCTTTCAAAAGAAACCCCCTATGCAAGAGGTATGCACTGCCTGCCATGGGGCTCGTGTAGGGAAAGAATATTTTGGTGAGAATAAAGGGGCCCTGCCAGATGTCCACAGGGAAAAGTATATGAAATGCGATAAATGCCACACAGGGGATGAGATGCATGGTGATGGAAAGGATTATGCAAACAGGTACGAGGTGGAAGATGGCCCGAAATGCACCGATTGTCACAAGGAGATCTATAAAAGAGAAGCAGAGAATGTGATAACCCACAGGATTCACAAAGATAAGGCAAGCTGTCATGTCTGTCACGCCCAGCCCTATAAAAATTGTTCTGCCTGTCATGTGGGCAAAGATAAAAATGGGCTCCCCTTTTATCAATCAAAGGCCTCCTGGCTTGATTTTAAAATCGGGCTAAACCCATTGAAATCAGAGAAGAGACCTGAAAGATTTGTGACTTTAAGGCATATACCTGTTGATCGAGGAACCTTTGACTTTTATGTAAAGGAGGCCTTAAGAAATTTTGACAGTTTGCCTACATGGAAACTAGCAACTCCCCATAGTATCAGACGAAAGACACAACAGAACTCGAGCTGTAATGCCTGTCACGGGAATGAGTCCCTTTTCTTGCTGGAGAAGGATGTAGAGGATAAAGAAAAAAAGGCAAATAAGGATGTTATAGTTCCTGCTAATTTGATTCCAAGGAAACAAAAATGGCAACCAAAGTAAGGGATTATTGTAAACCTTAATTAGGAGAGGAGGTGGGAGAGGAAGTCAGCAGGCTGGTTTTATGATAGTTCTATTCTTCTAATATAGTAAAATGGTGATTATTTGCTTAAATATTGAACAGTAAAACAGTAAGGAGAAAATTTTATGAAAAAGAAAAGTTTGATTTTTATAGTTACCTTGATGATAGCTGCTGCTTTTGCCTTTAATGCACCCCTAGCATTGGCCAAGGATATGACCGCTAAAGATTTTGAGAAAGAGGCACTAAAGCATATTACTACAATCTCTGTATCTGAGGCTAAGGCAATTCTTGATAAGGGCGGATTCACTTTCCTTGATGTCCGGACAGAAAAAGAGTATAAAAAGGGACATATACCTGGTGCAGTGAATGTTCCCAGGGGTAGACTTGAGTATGATATTGGCAAGGATATCCCTGATAAGAATGCATCAGTTGTAATGTATTGTAAAACTGGTGGTAGATCTTCCCTTGCAACCAATACCCTTGTTAAAATGGGCTATAAGAATTTGAAAAATATGGATGGTGGCTGGAAGGCATGGTCAAAAGCAGGTTATCCAGTCGAGTAAAGAATCGAATTTCTATTTTTTTTATCCAAATTGCTAAAAACGCTTTACTAAAATAATAAATAATGATAGTAGCGTTTTTTTATGGATTAGCTTTATAAAGATCTATATTTGGCAAAACCATAAATAACTTGCATATAATAAATAAGTTATGTAGTAGGGTTAATCTAAAGGCGAGTTTTTTAACTATTAACAAATAATAACTGCTTCTTTTTAAGCAGGAAGAAAGGGGGTTAGCTTATGAAGTTTAATAGACGGCAATTTTTAAAGATTTCTATAGGAACTGCTGCAGGTGTGATGGCCCTTGGTTTGGGCATGGATTTGAAACCGGTCAAATCCTATGCCCAGACATTGAAGATCAGGTATGCAAAAGAGTCCACCACAATCTGCCCGTATTGCGCAGTAGGCTGCAGCATCATTGTTCACACA
>JAUWZC010000142.1 GCA_030615565.1 Desulfobacteraceae bacterium
CTAAACTTCTGAATCTGCTACCAGGCCATCTATTGAATGACCGGAATTATTTCCAGAAAATTGAGCAGTTATGTAAAAAATTCCAGAACATATAAAGAATCATGATTTTATATTTCAATTTTTTACCGTGCTTATTAAGAAATAGAACCCGTATCAACTTAGAACCTAAGGTTTGATCCTGAAATCCTTTCTCAATGATATTCTTTAAATGAGTCAAGGGTAGGTTTGATCCCTTTTTACATTTCAGTAATCCAAGCCTTTCCCTGCATCTTAACTCCATTGGTCATAAAATTAAGAAATGAAGATCGGAGCATATTACTCATGAGGGCCGCTTTTACTGGAGGCAGTCGTAAAAATCCTCCAACAAAACCTCGCATGAATTTTTGGGAAATACTTTGAGGGTTATCAAATATCTGGTTCTGAAGGGTCCCTCTTTCGAGACATTGCAGAATGACTCGTTCAAAGGTCGTCTCCGGATGGAGGACCCGCTTTTCACGCTTTACCAGACTAACCGCGCCGGTTTTGCATTTCAATGCGCATACGCCACAGCCTAAGCAAATCGAGGTATCATATACTGCATCCTTTTTCTTCTTTGTTTGAGGATTTTCAATGGGAACCATCTCTATTGCATCTATAGGACAGGCCTTTGCACACTCCCCACAACCAATACACTTATCTGGATTGTTTTTCGCAAGGAAATTGGAAGTAACAACAGTACCAGAATAGCCAAATTTCCTGATACTTCCAAGGGCATTGCAACAATCCTTGCAGCAGTGGCAGATAAAAGTGACATTTTTTTTCACATTATCCGCACAAAACACGAGTCCCATCTCTATAGAACTCGACATATTATCAAGCATTTCGGATTTAGTAACTTCTCGTGCCAAGTTATTCCTGATCAGATAGTCAGCTGCAAATCCAAAGGAGGAACACTTTTCTAAGGGCACGTCACATTTTTTTTCATTTACGTGTAGCTTTTCATGACGGCACGAACAGATACCGATTGAATACTTTTCCGCAGATTCAACAATACTACTAGCCTTTTCGTAGTCAAGAATTTCAATATACTCCGATGGGTCTATTGCCCCCTCGTGGGGTAGCGCTCTTATGACGGAAACCTTCTCACCCTTCTTGGCGTTTGCTGCGGAGAATGCTCCATTATCACTTTGTAGATATTCGTGAAAAAGATGTCCCAGTTTTTTGGAATCAACGTTTTTCCCAGTTCGCATCATGCTAAACTCGAAAATGCCGATTACAATCGGCGAAGGCATATAGTAATAAGTATCATTGATGCACATGTCTATTACAAGTCCCTTTGAGCATAACCTTTCTAGTATTTTTAGCAATTCAGAACTGTCGCGTTTTGTTACATGTGCGACTTGGTCAAGCTCAGACAAACTATATGGCATTTTTACTACCACATTGGCTTCATCCTCAGAGTAAATTTCCCTTAATACATTATAAAATGCTTCATTCCAGGGCGCCCTCATAGTCAAATTATCAATTTTCCGACCTAGCCTTCGGTAGACTTCTTTCCCAGCACTGTGTCCCATCATCCCCCTCCTTTCTAATGATTCATAAACGCCACTTAAGATAATTGAGTGATCGGAATTATTTCCAAAATATTTAAAGAATCATGGTTTTATATTTCAATTTCCTACCGTGCTTATTTAGAAATAAAACCCACATCAACTCAGAACCTAAGGGTTAACCCTGAACTTTTTTTTCAATGATAATCTTCAAATGAGTCAAGAGCAGATCTGACCCCATTTCCTGAGGCGTGCGCTATTGCATGTTGCCTCCAGCCGCCGTGTTGGCCGCTCCCCATGTTGGGTTTGCGAGCACAACTGATGTCACAACCTGACGCTCAGGGATATTCCAGTACTGTTGGAGCAGCCTCTCGGTCTCACTTCGAGAGAGGAGGTAATATCCGTTTCTCTCATAGAACCGAATGGCCCACGTTGCGTTGGCCCATGTGCCAATCAAAATCGGCTTCTTGGTCATCCCCTCGAGATGTTGAAGCAATTGTGTTCCAATCCCATTGTTTCTTCTTTTGGTCTGCACGTAGGCATGCCGGATGAGAACGACGTTGCCCCTGTCCTGAATCCCCATGACGCCGACGAGATTACCGTCTTCCTCAATCCCCCAGAACACAATACCTTCTTCTATCTCGTGCTTCAACTCATCCAAAGGCATATACGGATCCTGCCAGCGGTCATCCGGGATGACGCCCTCGTATGCTTGAGCGGCATCGTTGATGATGGCATACATCATCGTCAAATCGTCTTTAGTGCATTTCCGTATCATCTGATCCTCGGCCAACTATTGAGCAATTATGGAATTATTTCCAGAATATATAAAGAATCATGGTTTAATATTTCAAATTTTTACCGTGCTTATTGAGAAATAAACCCATATCAACATATAACTTGGGGTTTGACCCTGAACTTTTTTCTCAATGATATTTTTTAAATGAGTCAGGAGTGGGTTTGATCCCTTTTATATATTTGGCGGGATACCTAAGATTTATATTTCCATGGACGTCCAGCTTTTGCACTAATTCTTTATTCCTTCGTCAGTTGAAAGAATTTCTCTGGATCTAAATTAGGAATTCCCACAGCAGAGTAGAATCGTGTAAAGCACGACTGTAAAGCCTCTGCAAATGGCGCATCAAGTGTAGCAATCCGCTCGAATTGACTCTGCAAATCCTCAAATCTCAGACTTTCCAACTGCAAGAAATCGCAATATAAATCTGGAATACTTAGGAAAGCTGGTAAAAACCAGTATCGACCATTTGGTCTGCCCAATTCAGCAGGCGAATTTATTCTCCTTCTGATTTTATCTTCTATATTAGTGCCTCTCCAGGGATTCTTCATATTGCCATTCTTGTCTGTATAAATATCCCTAATTATATCTTTTGCTGGAAAAGACCTAACAGTGAGAATATGATCTGCCCCTGGCTTTTCGTCTCCTGTTTGAACTACGAGATGACAGTGGGGTGTCATTAATACTCGAATCTCTTTAGATTCCTTATGCCTCACTATATCTCCTAAACGGTACTCTTCCCCTGAGATTGGGGGCCAAATGTAAAACTCAAGTCCCTCAACAGTTTCTAATTCCTTCGCATCTCCGACAATTCGGCCCAATTGTATTGCAGCTCTCCTTCTTATCAGCCGTTCCAAGATTTGCTGATCAAGTATGACTTGTTCATTAAGGGGATTCCAATTCGCCTCCAAAAAGTCCCACAAATACGAACCGCCTGCTCTATCCAGTTCATTGTGAAGTTTACGGGCGATCCATGGGACGCCAGTTTTTATAAGTTCGGTTAGATGATTTATCAATTCGGCATTTCCACCTGCCTTGTCTGAAAACCTAACGAAAGGCCCAATGGGGAAGTTGTGTGGTTGAATACCGTCCGTGAATGCTACTATTGGGCAGAAGCGTGTACCTCGAATCAGATCGATTATCTCATATGCTTTAATATCATCTTCTGTGAGGTCCTTTTTGCTGACTCCCTCTCTATCAAGGTAAATGTCAGTAATAATTGCATCATAACGATTTAATTCTATTCGCTGAATGGCTTTGCTAAAATTGTCACAGTATTCCCAAAAAATCACATAGTTTTCAATAGACTTTGGCATTGTCTGTTCCAGTTGCTGGAGAACTTCTGGGTCATCATCTATGACGAGGATAGTTAATAGCATACTCATTTCAGTCATCTACCTACCCTCCTCGCGAATAGTAATTCAAAACAAGCCCCAGGTAGATCACAATCGTCTCGGTAAACAATTTTGCCGTAGGGTTCAATTAGTAACCTTGCGATATAAAGTCCCAAACCCATTCCATTAGGTTTGGTCGTATAATAGGGTTCAAAGATTTTAATCCTGTTCTGTAAAAGGATACTGGGCCCATCATCTGAGAATATTATAGAAAAGCCCTGATCAACAGGTTCAAGGAGCACCTTTATTCGGCCACCTTTACTAGCCCCTTTTTGTCTCCTAATCCAGAAAATGCTGTTGTCAATAAGATTAACAAGTATCTGACCAAGGCTTGATCTTGACATAATTACTTTAAATGGCTTGCTGGGTGCTTTGATCTCATACTTAATATTCTGTCTATTGATTAAGCCCTCATATAGATGAAAGTTGTCTTCAATTTCCTCTTTTACGTCGAAGGTCGTTGCTCGGCCTCTTTTACCCGCAGTTTGAGGATCTAACCTTTTCCTGAGATTGTAAATCAGTTCAAGCCATCCTTTGATTGGAGATATTAGTGACAAAGCCAATTCAAATTGCTGCCCATCTAAGGCCGAAGAAAGTTTGTTTTCAATTATTACTAATTGTCTGTTTATTTTACCTAGCGGTGCGCCGATTTCATGGATGACAATGTCAACCAGATGCCCAATTCCCGCTGACATCAGAAGGCGTGAAAAGGCATCTTGAACTCTCTCGACGCCTGCCTGAATCTGTTTGTTCGCATCAACAATAAGTTTTGTAGCTGGGCTGTCTTTCCCAAATTCTTTTTTGGCATGTTGTACCACCGCACTCAAGTCAAATTGTTCAAATAGTGGTTCATCAACCGCCAATTTTTCCCGACGCGGCCTTACATCATAACGGGCCTCTTCAAGGGTACTCAGGGCTTCGATAAACCACTTTTCAAGACTAGAATGAGATGCATTGAAAACCATGCCCTCTCGAGTGCTGCGGTCGCGCAAATCTGGGTTATCCTCGCGGGAGATCCTTATTGCAGCCACTATCTGATTGTTCGCGAGATTTTTTGGTGGATTTTGGCGGCTTCGAAGATCAAGATTGAGCCAGTCGTTACCTTTCTGCCCGTAAGGGTAAACCCTGAATCCATCGCGGTATATGTTCACGCCACAATAGTTATCAAGAATCCTTCGAATTTCGGTAATGCTCATAGAGTATCTGTTCATGAAGGGCTCAAGTCCAGGCCTGTCTCTGTCCCAGACACGGATTTCCAGCTGGAAGGGGCCACAGGTTGGTCTTGCATCGGCATCAACAAGCTTCCTTTTAATGGTTTTATGTCTAAACTCTTTCTCATCCGGATCTACTTCGATGTCGCTTGAAATAGCTACATAGCCTAAGAAATTCCCTTCTTTATCTACTGTGCCGTTAAGAAAATACTTTGGCTTTAGTATGAGTTCTGGCGGTTGGACTTTCCCTGATAATTGAGGCAAAAAAGGGATATCCAAAAGTATGGAAAAGTTAGTAACATCCTTAAAAGGAGAGATCAAACGAGACAATCGAGCGTAAAGCGCTTCATAATCTTTTTCAGACCACTCCTTTCTTATCCCTTCAAGGGTCAGGCGAGTCCCCCTCCTTAGGTCATGCAGTGGCCTAACTTCATAGTCAATAATTACTTCATCCAAATAGCTTTCATCGGAAAATTTACCCCAGTCAATCAAGACAAATACGCTTTGTTCTCCATTCCCAGTGGCACTTTCAAGGACAAAGATTTCGGCAAGTCGACCTGCAGCAAATCTGCCGATTCCTTTGGCGCCCAAATATTTTCGCCCGCCAGGGGAGGTATCTTGGGCACTCTTCTTTATGGTCCCAGGCTCGAACCAAGCAGAGAGGACTGTGTCTAAATCCATTCCGTGGCCGTCGTCAATCACTACAATTCGGTCTGGTTTCTCAGGATCTCGACGCGTTTCTGAGACAATGTCTCAAATCAAGAAATTATTACACTACAAGGCATAATCAAATTGTTCTTTGAAAATACCGTTTTTTCATTAGGTGTCAAGATAATTTGTCCAAGGCGATTGGCCTCCTTTCTCAGCATTTGCTGTTTTCTGAGTTTTGCTTTTCTTTCAGCGACGATTTGATCACGCAATCCCTGGTGGCATTGCTCGGGAGTTACATAG
>JAUWZC010000106.1 GCA_030615565.1 Desulfobacteraceae bacterium
GGTAACGGTTAGGGTAACGAAGCCCGTATCGGTAACGGTTAAGGTAACGTAGAAATAAAAAGACGAATGACGTTACCGAAAAACGAAACGGGCATCGTAACCGTAACCCATAAACGTTACTCAGTATTTCGTATTTTCTTACTGACATTGTCTCGTCGGTTTGAGGCGGAGCTTCGCTAGTAAGATATTTTATTAATACCTAAATTCTGATGCCTGTGCAAGTCCATAGGGATAATAGGATACCTGACATTTTATAACTGATTTGACCAAAGCCTCTAAGATTTAATAAGGTTATAACTGCCGAATGTATACTTGAATGAAATTTTGCTGATGGCTGCTTTCAACTATGGCAAGCATAGTGAAATATCGGGCTGGATGTGCTAAGCACAATATATTGAGAATTTTTTCTATCCTTCCTTGAATTTCTTATTCTCAATTTTAATTGACCCCATTGCGATTTTCAACTATAATTTCATCAACTTAAAATTAACTTAAAACATTTTTCCTCAATCATTTAAGCCCGGTTAAGTTAACTCGCGTGCAGAAAACCTCAAAGTGAACCCCCCAACTCCTGATAGAACTTGCTATCAAGATGATCTTCCAGGAAAGAGGAGAAATGTAAGTATGTCTGCGGGCCTTAGAGAAAATAGGAAAAAGGAAGAAAAGTGAATAGGACCAGGGAGAGAAATAAGCTTATGAAAGCAGAGCGATATTGTGCCCTTTTTGTATGCATCGCCATGGCAAGCCCCCTCCTGTTTGCAGGTTGTGCCCCAGTGATTTCTCAGGGGGCATTGAAGGAGATTGATCAAACTCTTAGATTTGAGCAGTTATTAGAGAACCCGGAAGCCCACAAGGGAAAAACTGTGCTTCTGGGCGGCAACATCATCCAGACAGAAAACTTCTCTGACAGAACTCTAATTGTTGTCCTTCAACGCCCTCTGGGCTTTAGGAAGAAGCCGACCGCGGAGGATGTGTCAAGGGGTAGATTTATTGTTTACGCCCTCGGCTTTCTCGATCCGGCCATTTACTGCCGCGGGAGGAAGATCACTGTAGTTGGGTCAGTTATGGGAAGAGAGATGCGTCCCCTGGGTAAGATAGAATATAGCTATCCTGTCATTGAGAAAAAGGAACTCTATCTTTGGCCGGCAGAAGAGCACTCTGTGACAGGACCAAGGGTGCATTTTGGTGTGGGGATAGGAATCTGGCATTAGAATACCAGAGTGGTGTGATGGGAAGACTCACTTTTTTAGTAGCAGCCGTTGTCTTTGTGTCCGGCTGTGCCCATGTCATCTCAAAAGACATCCTACAAGAGGTAAACACGCAGATTACCTTTGCTGAATTGCAGAAGGCTCCCCAGGCTCATCGGGAAAAGGTGGTCCTTTTGGGAGGAGTTATTGTCAAAACAGTTAACAGAAAGGATGGGACGCTCCTGGAAGTTTATCAGACCAAGATAGACCGTAGGGGCAGACCCATAAAGCTGGATATATCTGGGGGGCGTTTCTTGGCTCACTATAAGGGGTTTTTGGACAGCGAGATCTACCGGAAGGGGAGAAAGGTTACCATTGCCGGGGTTGTGCAGGGCGAGGAAATGATAAGGTTGGGGGAGATTGACTACCGCTGTCCCTATCTCGTGGTCAAGGACATTCACCTCTGGGAGAAAGAGCAACCGCGGAAATATGAGCCATACCCCTGGGGCCCGTGGTATCCATGGTGGTATCCATGGTGCCCCTATCATCCAGCATATCCTGGGTAAGATCCATAGTGGCTCTACCGGTACACAGGCATTATGGTACCATAAGTGAAGTATGACAAAATAACATTTAAAAGAGGAGAAACCCTATTAGAAAGGAAATAAAGGCATGAGAGAAGAAGCTAAAAAAATAATTGAGATGGTAAAGAAAGGTATACCTGATAAGGAAATAATGAAGGAGCTAGGCATCCAAACAGGGGCTTCTTTAAAGAGGATGTACTACAATGCATTGGTCGAAGCTGGAAAGATTAAGGATATTTTGACAGAGAGGGAAGTTGAAAAGAAAAGAACCTTGAGCATCACCAAGAGAGGAACGATTCTTCTCGGCAAGACACTGTTGATAGACAAGTTTGGTTTCAAAGAAGGAGATAAGTTTACAGTGTCAAAAAGGAAGGACAGCATCGTCCTTAGAAAAGAGAAGGAAGGAATTCTTTCCAAGCCCCCCGAATAGCTTATCCAAACAGGGCAGTTTCTGAGGCCATAGAGGACGGTTGGATCAAAATTGTCGAGCTAAAAAGACCGATTGATTCTGCTATCCTACGTTTACCGCCGCCCTTTAATGCCCCACCCAGGAGGGTGGGGATGGAGGTGGCTCATGAATTATTTCCTTTTTTCAAGCCCCGCCCGGAAGGGCGGGGTCGTTGACTGGTAGATGATGGAGAAGCAGAATCTATTCAACTTGCTTTGGAACAAAATGCCCGTCTGTTGATTATTGATGACAGAAGAGGACGAATCTTATACCTCAGCCCTTCTTCTCTCCTCGCTTCTCATCTCCCTTCTCAAAAGCTTACCTACTTTGGATTTAGGAAGCATATCCCTGAATTCTATATATTGGGGGACCTTGTAGGAAACAAGTCTTTCTCTGCACCATCTAATGAGATCATAGCCAGTGATACCCTTGATGTCCTCCTTAAGAACTACAAAGGCCTTGATCCTTTCCCCTACCTTTGGATCTTCCACACCAACAACACAGGAGCCCATGATTGCTGGATGCTCCTGTAATACCGCTTCTATCTCACTAGATGATACCCTGTAGCCTTTATGCTTTATGGTATCTACGGTCCTGTCTATAAAATAGAGGTTTCCCTCTTCATCCATGGACATAATGTCAGCCGTCCTATACCATTTCTTGCCATCCAGATCAATGAAGGACTCAGCCGTTTCTTCCGGTTTTTTTAGATAAGCAGTAACCATGTAATCAGAGGAGACAAGTAGCTCTCCAGGCTCCCCCATCTTTACAGATTTCAGAGTAACTGGGTCAACGATTTTAATCTTTTTACTGTGAACAATCTTACCCACACTTTTTGGAGGATTTTCAATATCCACAGGGCACATAGATACCCCGCCGCAGGTCTCGGTTGCACCATATCCCTGATAGATGTACTTACCGAATTTATCATACCAGCGCTTCCCAACCTCCACCGGGAGCACATCTCCTGCACTATACCAGTACTCAACAGAGCTGAGGTCATAGGAATCAAGGCGATCGTGTTCCAAAATCATCCGGTAAAGGGTTGGAACACCAACCATTGTCTTGGTTCCGAATCGCTGGATGGATTCAAATACTGCGTCAAGGTTCATCCGCGGCTGGAGCATTAAAGTCCCTCCCACTAAAAGTGTACACAGGCCGCAGGTTTGCCCCAGGATATGAAAAAGGGGAGCGTTGCATAGAATGATATTTTCTTCAACAGGAAAAAATGGCTCACTTACCCTGATCTGCTCATCTGCAGAGATCAAAAAATCGCCGTGGGTAATAGGGACACCCTTGGGAAATTTGGTGGTTCCACCAGTATAGAGTATCTCGGCCAGGTCTCTGTCATTGTGTTTGATATCAGGCAAGTGATTGGCCTTGTGAGATTTGGAGAGCAAATTTCTTAATGAATAGGTGTCCTTATCAAGGGCTATCTTCCCCTTTGGTATTATGTCGAACATGTAACCAAAATACTTTTTCCACCAGGGAAGAAGATCAGCCATCTTTGTGACAATAATCCTTTTTATCTTGGTATCACCAAGAACACTAACTACATAACCAAAATTAGTATCAGCACAAATAACAGTTTCTGAGCCGCTGTCGTTTGCAATATATTTGAGATCATAGGGTGTATATATCGGTGTTATCGGTACAGATATCCCACCTGCTCTTAGGATGCCCAGCCAAACCACAACCCATTGGATACTGTTGGGAATATAAATAATTATCCTATCCCCATAATTCACCCCAATATCTGATAGGGCAGCTGCAAACCTCTCTGCCATATCCTTCAATCTGGCATAAGAGTATTTAGTGCCTAAGCATATAACAGCAGTATGCTGCCCCTGTCTCTTTGCCACAGAGTCAAAGGTGGTATATATGTTATTTAAATCTTTTTCTTCCATAAAATCAGATTCCGAAGTAGGCGGCTTTTATCTCTGGATTTTCCATTAACTCGGTCCCTGTACCTGTCAGGGTGAGCATCCCGTTTTCTATCACATATCCCCTATCTATTATTGGCAAAACAGGCCTGGCGAATTGCTCTGTTATGAGGATAGTAATCCCGGATTCACTCCTTAAATTCTTAATGGCTTTCACTAAAGCGGACTGCAGATGCGGGCTCAAACCCAGGAGAGGTTCATCAAGAAGCAGAAGTACCGGTTTAACAATGAGAGCCATCCCTATTGCCAGCATCTGTTGCTCTCCCCCGCTTAAAAAACCAGCCTTCCGTTTCTTAAGATCAAATAGGGCAGGGAAAAGCTGGAAGACATACTCTGTCATTTCCCTTAGCTCTGACATCTTCTTCATATGACCGGCTATCTTTAAATTCTCCATGACATCACTCTCTGGAAATATTGGATGCCTTTCCCTGGAAAGGACTATCCCTTTTTCCACCCTATCGTTTGGTTTAACGTCCGTAATATCCTCCCCTTGGAAGGTTATTTTACCGTATACAGTTATTCTCTCTCCGCCTTTCCTCTGCTCTTTTATCTTCATATCTATGATCAAACCGGAGACAGTATTCATCAAAGTGGTTTTACCAGCGCTGTTTGAGCCAATAACCCCTACAATCTCACCTTCGTTTACCATCATGGAAAGGTCATTTAAGGCCAGGGCATTTTCAAAGAAAACCATGAGATTTTTAATATCAAGCACCTTAATCCTCCTCACTCCCTAAGTAGGCCTTTTTGACCTCATCACTCTCCATAACCTCTTTTGATAATCCGTCAGCAATCTTTTCTCCAAAATTGAGGACTATTACCCTATCGGCGATCCTGAAAAGCTCCTTCAGCCGGTGCTCGATCATAATGATTGTCATCCCCCCATAACGTAGCTTTTCAATTATAGGCACAATACTGGCCACTTCGGCCAGACTCAGGCCTGAGAAAAGCTCATCTAAGATCAGGAGATCGGGTTGCAGGGCAATCCCTTTTGCCAATTCCAGTCTCTTAAGGTATCCCTGGGGAAGAACACTGGCTATCTTATATGCAACAAAAGAGTCTCTCTCAAAACCTACTTCTTCCAGGAGATCTAAGGCAATAGCGTCCCGGTCCCCGTATTTTCCACCTGCCATCCCTTTGACCCTGGGCGAATACAAAGGGATGATCATGTTTTTAAAGGCAGGAAGCTGGTAAAAGGGCCTGACCATCTGAAAAGTCCTGGCGATACCCAGTCTGACTATTTTATATGGGGCCCAGCCGGTTATATTCTGACCCCTATATGTAACCTCGCCCCCGCTTGGTTTTACAAAACCGGTTATAAGATTAACAACGGTTGTCTTTCCAGAGCCATTGGGACCAATAAAGCCTAAGAGTTCCCCTTCCATAAGTTTAAAACTAAAGGCATTCACGGCCTTTACACCGCCAAAATATTTGGAAAGGTTAGACACATTGAGCAAAGGAGAAGCGCTCATTTTTCCACCTCAACCCATCTTTCAAATTGATTATATTTCCGCTGAATATAGTGAAAAATGCCTTCGGGCAATGCAACGATAAATACTACAAGAAATAATCCATAAAATACTATCCTGAGTCCACCAAGTCCCCTTAAAATCTCTGAAAGGGGTACAAGAAGAAAGGCCCCAAACATAGCGCCGGCGAATGTTCCTGCACCACCCACTATAGCAGCCGCAATGGGAAGTATAGAATAGTCAAGGGCAAAAACAGGCATTCCAACAAACATATAGACATGGGTCATAAAGGCACCGGCAAAGGCCCCAGCAGAACCGGCAATAAATAAGGCCTGGGCCTTAAACCAGTAAATGTTGATCCCTGCGTTCATAACAGAGCGATCATTATCGTTTATGCCCTTTAAAACCAGACCAAAATCTGAACCCATAAGGCGTCTGAATCCAAAAAAGGCAGCCAAAAGGGCGACAATAATGATATATAGTTCAAACCATCTCGATGGAAGAGGGGTTAGACCACTTATCCCCTCTGTTCCCCCAAAGATCCTTGTAGCCTCAATTACCCTAACCAGCATAATTGGTAATATCAAGGTGACCATGGCAAAGTAGATTCCCCGCAATCTTAAAACTGGCAAAAGAAGCACGGTACAGAAGAGGCCGCCGAAAATAGTAGCCATGGGGATGGTCAGAAATGGAGACCAGCCCCAGTAATGATTCATAATAGCGGCTAAATAGGCACCCATCCCGAAAAAGAGTGCCTGTCCTAAGGATACCATACCGCTTTGTGCCAAAAGATCCCAACTGATGGCCAAAAGGGCAATTACGGATACAGAGAGCAAAACCTTTTGCCAATAAAGGCTCAAAACGAATGACAACACAAATAAACCTACTATCGGTAATAGTCTTGGTGAGGACAGATAGAGCATCTCTCTCCAGGAGCAAAGGGCAAATATATCCTCCGATCTTACCTTGATGCCTCTATCTATCCTCTCTTTGCGTTTTTTCATAAAAGCCTTAAGTGTCCGTTGATAGTTGTTACGGAATAACTACACAATCCGAATTCCACAATCCAAAATCCAAAATCCACAATTGTTTGGCTATATCCTTTCTTCCAGTTCCTTCTGTTCTCCATAAAGACCGGAGGGTTTGATAAACAGTATGGCCAGAATAGCCACTAAAGGAACTACCATTACCCAGTGACTCTCCAGGTAGGTCGCTGTAAATGTTTGTGCGTAGCCAAGCAGGAAAGAGGCGACTACCACGCCCCCGGTGGACCCCAAGCCGCCAACAATACATACAGCCAGGGCATTTATGAGTACCTCATAACCATGATCCACGGTTATAGTGCCCAGGGGAAGGATAACAATGGCTGCTATTGCTGCACAAGCTGCCCCAAAGGAAACGCTCAGGGTACCTACCCGGTCAGAGTTGATGCCCAGACTCAATGCTGTCCTTTCATCCTGGGCGATACCCCTGAAGCGTAGGCCTGTCTTTGTATAGTGGGTAAAGAACCATAGAAAAACTGCCAGGGCAATACCTATAACCACGATAAATATTCTCTGCATGTCAATAGTGACCTGTCCGATATCTATGCTGTAATCTATAAAAACCGGCAGGGTATATTCAAAACCAATAAAACCAAGATATTTGAATAATTCCAGGGTGGACAGCCCAATGCCAAATGTAGCTATTACCTCGGATAACACCATACCCCTGATTCTTAACAAGACAAAACGATACATCAGGGCCCCGGCAATGGCTGTTAATAGAACCGAAAAGGGGGCGGCAAGGATATAGGGAAGGCCAACTGAATTGAATAA
>JAUWZC010000276.1 GCA_030615565.1 Desulfobacteraceae bacterium
CTCCTAAAGGATGCACCTAACAAGGAGGCAGCCATAGCCTTTTTACAGTATATGCTTGATCCTCAGGGTGGGCTGAGGGTCCTGCAAGAGATGGGACAACCTCCATTTATCCCCTGCAGGGTTCCAACAGCTGAAATAAAGGCATTACTCCCATTAGAACTGCAAAAACTGGTGGAGGTCAAGAACTAAACACGTGATCACAGGGGTACTCATCCAGTGGGTTATTTATAAGGTAATGAATCCTTTTCTGAGGTGACTGGTGGAAGGCCGCTGTCTTTTCGCGGCTTATCTATGGGGGAACCCGCAGGCCCCGATAACTCGGGGCAATGCGGAGGGGGCAAGACTCTCCCGTAGATAAGTCGCTGAAAAGACCAGGCCGCGAGCCTTGGAACTGAAGAAAAGGGGTCATTACCCGATTACCCTGTGATCAGTTACAAAATTAATAGGAAAATATAAATAATGAAAAGAGAGCCATTCTTTTGGATTACCATCTCATGTGGTCTTGTGATCATGGCCTTTATCCTTATCCCCCTGATCGAAATGATGACTGCTCCCTCTCTTGCAATGCTCAAGGAGACAATCAAGGATAAGGATGTTGTGCGGTCAATTTGGCTGAGTATTTACACAGCCGGCCTGGCTGCCCTGATCTCCTTTGTCCTTGGAACCCCACTTGCATATCTGCTCGCCCGAAGAGACTTCATGGGCAAACGATTGGTAGAGGGCATCATTGATCTCCCCATCGTCATTCCGCATCCCGTGGTGGGCATTGCAATCCTCGGTGTCGCAGGAAGGAATCACTGGATCGGCCAGCTTCTCAGTGAACTAGGAATACGGATTATGGGAAGTGTAACGGGTATAGTTATCGTATTAACCTTCGTGGGGATGCCTTTCTATATCAATGCTGCAAAAAATGGTTTTGAAAGTATTTCTCCCAGACTGGAAAAGGTATCCCGGAGCCTTGGGGCTTCCATGTTCAGCACCTTTTTCAGAATTACCTTTCCTCTTGCATGGCGTAGCATGCTTATAGGTATTATCATGTGCTCTGCCCGTGCAATCAGTGAATTCGGAGCGGTGGTAATAGTCGCCTATCATCCCATGATCGCACCGGTCTTGATCTATGAGCGTTTTGAGGCCTATGGCCTGAAATATTCCCAGCCAGTCGCGGTCTGGCTGGTTTCTATCTGCCTTGTCCTTTTCCTGATACTCCGAATCCTTACCTTGCGTAAAACAATAGAAGTATGATCAGAGTAAAAAATCTCAATATAAGTCTGCCTGGATTTAAGCTTAGTGAGATAAATCTGAGCATAGGGGAAAATGAATTCTTCATTCTCATGGGGCCTACCGGTGCAGGCAAGACAGTACTTCTGGAAGCCATAGCCGGTCTGGTTCCCATAAAGAGTGGAAGGATTCTCATCGGAGAAAAGGACATCACCAGATTACCCCCTGAAAAACGGGGCATTAGTATTGTCTACCAAGATTATGCTCTCTTCCCTCATCTCACAGTTCTGGAAAATATCACATATGGCCTGCACTTTCACAGGATCGACAAGGCACAAGCAGAAAAAAGACTCAATCGATTGCTTGAAGTAGTAAACCTTTCTAACCTTAAAGAGCGCCTTCCTGTCAACTTAAGTGGCGGTGAAAAGCAACGTGTTTCCCTGGCACGAGCCTTGATGGTCGAACCCAGGGTGCTCCTTCTTGATGAACCACTTTCTGCACTGGATCCAAGCTTCAGGGAAGAAGTTAGAGGCGCGCTCAAGAGACTTCATCAATCTTCCAGCACTACATTCTTGATGGTGACTCATGATTTTGCTGAGGCCCTATCCCTGGCAGGACGAGCCGCAGTGATGAATAAAGGCCACATTGAACAAACAGGTGATGTGAAAGAAATCTTTGAAAAACCGGCCTCCCCTTTTGTTGCTGATTTTGTAGGGATGAAAAATCTTTTTAAAGCCTCTTTCAGAGGAATATATGCCATGGTGTCAGGCTTAAAAATTGAAACCGGTAGAGCAGTTGATCCCTCTTCACATTATTTGGCGGTAAGGCCTGAAGATATAGTTATAAGCCGGGAGAAATTTTCCTCAAGCATGAGAAATAACTATTCAGGAATAGTAACGAAGATAAATAATCAGGGGTTTTATTACGAGATTGAGGTAAGGGTAAAAGATGTTTCTTTTAAAGGCCTGATAACAAAGGGAGCTCTTATCGAACTTGGTCTGGAAGAGGGAATCCCGGTCTATGTCTCCTTCAAGGCCTCTGCTATTCATATATTTTAATTAAGGTAATGCAAGGTTCATGATATAGGGAGGCGGACATAAAAGGTGGATCCAACTCCTTCTTTACTTTCTACCCTAACGGTTCCATTGTGGGCTTCAACAATGCTTTTTACAATAGGGAGACCGAGTCCTGTTCCCACAATGTTTCTGGTTTTTTCGGTTTTTGCCCGATAAAACCTTTCAAAGATACGGGGTAGCTCATCAGGTGCGATACCATAACCGGTATCACTGATACTTATGCCTACAAAATCTCCTTTAACCTCCCCCCTTACATCTACCTTTCCCCCTTCCGGGGTATAGATGATAGCATTGGTGATTAGATTACTAAAAACTTCCTCCATGCTTTTCATGTCTGCATTAATAAGGGGTAAATCGGCCTTTTTTAGGCTCAGAGCGATATTTTTCTCCTTTGCCCTGGGTTGTATGAATTCCACTAAGCTCTCGAGGATATCCATCAATTGTACCTGCTTCTTATCCTGAACTATCAACCCTGCCTCTATCCGGGAAATATCAAGGAGCTCATTGGACAATTCAACAAGACCCTGAACCTTCCGGGATATTTTACCGAGTATATCA
>JAUWZC010000069.1 GCA_030615565.1 Desulfobacteraceae bacterium
AACAGGAACGGGGCATCCTTCTGTTACCTTTTCAAAGTCCTGGGGGCAATAATAGGTTTTTACAATCCTTGCTCCCAATTCAGCTGCAATTCGAGAGCTCAAGGCAAGATACCTGGCTGTTCTTTGTTCTAATTCCTTACCTACTGCGGTTACGGCCATAACAGGAATACCATATGGTTCACATTGATCAACAAGCTGGGCAAGGCTGGTCAATGTCTGCTTTTCGTAGTCAGAGCCAACAAATATGGAGATGCCTACAGCAGCGGCATTGAGCCTGATGACCTCATCTATTGATGTGGTGAGGGTCTCGTTAGCTAAGTCTGATCCAATTATACTGGTACCGCCAGAAACCCTCAGGATGATTGGGGTTTGGCAGTTGGGAGGAACAGAGGAGCGTACTATACCCCTTGTAACAAAGAGACCATCGGCATAGGGAAGGAGTCCTTTTATTGTCTCAGATGGTTTTTCCAAAGAACTAGTGGGACCCTGGAAATAGCCATGATCTATGGGCAAAAACTGGCAATGACCATCTTCCTTGATTAATCTGGAAAGCCTGTTTTCAATACCCCAATCCATATAATCCTCCTTCTCTTAAAGTATGCAGTATGCAGAAAAAAAGTAAGCAGTATTATCATTCCTGCCTACTGCTTACTCCTTACTAACGACTCTATTTAATCCTCTCTTTTTCCTTGAATAAAATCTTCTGTGAGCCTGTATGCCTCATCATCTGTATACTGTTTTGGAGGATGTTTCATAAAATAGGAAGAAGGAGAATATAAGATGCCTCCTTTGCCTCTCTCGAGTGCAATTTTACAACATCTTATTGCATCAATAACCACCCCACCAGAATTTGGAGAGTCTTCCACTGAAAGACGCAGCTCTAAGTTCATAGGTATATCACCAAAGAGTTTGCCTTCCATCCGGATAAAACCTATCTTGTTATCTTTTTGCCATGCAACCCAATCGCTTGGTCCTATATGAATATTTTCTTTCTCCAAGCGATTTTCAAGGAGTTGAGATTGCACAGATTCAGTCTTGGACTCTTTCTTGGATACAAGGCGGCTTCTGCTTAGCATATTCAGAAAGTCTGTGTTTCCTCCTGTATTAAGTTGATAGGTCCTTTCAAGCTTTACTCCTCTGGCCTTAAAAAGGTTTGTCAAAACCCTGTGTACTATAGTTGCACCGAGTTGAGATTTTACATCGTCACCTATAATTGGAATTTTCTCTTTTTCAAATCTTTCGCCCCAATCTTTATTGCTTACAATAAATACAGGGATGTTGTTGATAAATCCTACCCCAGCCTCAAGAGCGCATTCTGCATAAAATTTGGCGGCATTTTCTGATCCGACTGGGACGTAGTTTAGGAGGATCTCAGCCCCGGATTCCTTCAATATTTTAATACAATCTTCTTTGGATGGTTCTTTTTCATCAGATAAAACAAATGTATATTTATCCTCGTAATCTCGCATATGTTCAGAAAAGCCATCTAATATGGCACCCATTTCAACCTTGACACCAGCCTTTGGTATATCCTTGCAGAATATAGTGGTGCAGTTTGGCAGTTCGAATATAGCCTGGGTAACATCCTTTCCAATCTTTCTTTTGTCAATATCAAAGGCGGCTACTATTTCGATATCATAGGGTTTGTAGCCCCCAATCTCCCAGTGCATCAATCCAATAGCATCTTTGCTATTCTTTCGTTTATAATACTCAATGCCTTGAAGTAGTGAGCTTGCACAGTTACCAATACCCACGATAGCGATTTTGATCTTATCCATAAGCAATTACCTCCTGTTCATTATGGTAGATGCGAAAATCCTATTTCCGGAATAGGTTCACATATAATGTATTCTCATAGAACCCCCTTTACTATAGAGTTCCGTGAAATTATTCTTATCTCTTGCTAGATGTATAGAGGTAGGTGAGCTTACTCGAAAGAAACAAGAAGCAGGAGTTAAGCTAGGACATTTTGAAGGGTTTTCCAAAGAAGTAACCTCTGAATTAGGTTAAACAATGGTAAAACCCTGTCTTCTGACAAAATACTCCCCTCAACTTACCAGGTCAAGGAAAAAGGCTTTTAAATCGACTCAAATCTTGCATTTTCCCTCTTCCCCTGGCCACAGCCCATTCAGCTTTAATTCCTGTATATTGTGGTGCCTGGCAAATCTGTAAAAGTCAACAATACGTGCCATAGTCTGAAATCTCAACAAAGTATAGCTTACATACACTAATCAAAACATCAACCGATTTTTCTTACATTTGTTTAACTGTGTCATGTTACCGTTCTCTGAGTAAAAAACACTTTATCTAATTGTAACCATCTTGTAACTGCCACGATTAAAATTAAGCTAATTTAATCAAATTCTATCAAAAGTTTAGAAATAGGTCAAACCTTTAACAGATAAGGGGAAAAGCCCTATTGACAAGGCTCCCCCTTAAATGTTAAAAATAACTGTTTTTTGATTCCTAATCCCTGTGCCGGGTGTTCGAGTCGCCTCGGGGGCACCAGAACGGTTAAGGGTTTAGTCCCGCCATTGTCGGCGGGATTAGCTCCTTTTTTAGTAAAGTTATTTCTATTACATAGGAGAGAAAAATTATGAACTACAAAAAGTTATTACTTACATTGATACTGGGATTGAGCTTATTAGTTAACAGTGGCTGTCCAGCATTTTTGATAGTTGCAGGTGGTGCTGCAGGTATAGGTACATACGTTTACATTGTCGGAGAATTGAAATCAACCGAGGAGGTTTCTTTGAATACGGCATGGGATGCTACTCAAAAAGCGATGAAAAATTTGGAATTCACCATAACAAGTAAAGAAAAGGATGCCTTTGATGGCCAACTGATCGCAAAGGGTGCAGCTGACAAGATAATCAAAGTTAAACTTAATAGACAATCCGATACCCATACTGAAATCAGGATTCGCGTTGGAGCATTTGGTGATACATCTTTGTCGTTGCAGATCCTTGAAAGTATAAAAAAACAATTCTGAAATCAAAAGTACCATGTCCTAAAGCCTGAGCCCCATTTCTCATAAGAGAGGCATTGTTTCGTATTTTTACGCAAACTGAAGGTTAATAATTGCTATTTTATTACGTACAGTGGCAAAAATCTTAAATTTTGGACTGTGAGAATATAGCACAATATATTGTTAATTATCTAAATGCACACTTGACAAAAGAGTAGGGGCAAGCTGGTTTGATTAATATTAAAGACTGATCAAATAGTGATTTGACATCCTGTTTTGTGCATGCCAAATCCGATATTAAATAATTTTCCTTTGACATTCATTTTATCTTTCTTTACTTTTGCTGCCATCAATCATTGTTTCTTTTTCTTAATACACTTACAACACCCTTAAACGGGGTTTGATATTAAAAACAAACATGTGCTTGTTATGTTAGGAGGAAAATGAAAGTTGGAATTGGATACTGTAACGAAGAAGATGCTCTCTTATCAGGCAAAAAAGTAGCTGAAAATGCAATAACAAAGAGCAAAATAGACAGTCCTGATTTTATATTTTCTTTTTGCAGTGGACAGCTTGATCATGATGAATTCTTTAGAGGACTGCAATCCATTGTGGGCAATAAGGTACCAATAATTGGCGGTTCAGCAATTGGCGTGATCACTAACGATTATTTATCATATGAAGGGTATCCTGCCGCTGCTGCAGTAGTGCAGTTAGATACACTTCGACTTAGAGTAGCTGCAGTCGATAATTTGGATAGAGATGAAAGATTAGCAGGAATAAAATTAGCAAAAAAATTAGCAAAGGAACCAGAAGACAGTCTTTTACTTATATTCTATGATTCAATAAAAATTCCTGCAACAGATGATATACCCCCGGTTCTAAATGCCTCATCACCGCTACTTGAAGGGATAGAACAAGAACTCCACTCAAATGTGCCCATTATAGGTGCAGGTGTAATAGGAGATTATGACTTTAGCCCCACAAAGCAGTTTTGTGGCTCTTATGTTGGTAACCAAAGTGTTGTTGGGACTTTATTAGCTGGAGATTTTAAACCCTACTTTCGGATTATGCATGGCTGTAGCCCGTTAGATGGTGTGTATCATAGGATTACAAAAATACAGGGTTCAAACATTTATGAATTGGATGGCAAACCAATTGTTGAAATGATTGATGAGTTATTTGGCAATCAGGACTGGCGGTATCACCATCCTGTCGATCTCTTAACAATAGGCAGAAACCTTGGATCAAGATTTGAGGAATCTAAAGAAGGTAATTATGTTAATAGACTGATTACAGGAATTTTACCAAATGGAGAAGGTATTGGTATTTTTGAACCAGACTTTGAAGAAGGTACAGAAATACAATTTATGTTACGGGACACTACAAAAATGATAGAATCAGCAAAGAGAAATTCAGCAGAGCTAATGGAGCAAATAAAAACAGAGGGAAGAAAAGCTCTTTTTGGAATGTATATTGATTGTGCGGGACGGACGGCAAAATACTTAAACACCAAAATTGAAGAAGCTTCAGAAATACAGGAGGTATTTAATCAATATAATATTCCATTATTAGGTTTTTATTCTGGAGTTGAAATTGCCCCTCTTCTTAAAAAGAGTAGAGGGCTAGACTGGACAGGAGTCTTGCTGGTTTTGGCTGAGGATTAAACGTTTATTCCTCTCAATACAATATCCCCTTCATTAACGCCAATATCCTTAGTTATGACATAGCATTTTGCCTTTAGCATAAAAAATATAGGCTTTTTTTCATCAGAAAGCCCCTCATAATTTCCTTGTCCCTTGCTTATCACAAATTTTGACTCATTATATATCTCTTTAAATTCACTACTACATGTTTTAAGGATGGTACCAGGAGCATCTGTCCCGGATGATAATATAGTCGCAACTTTATCTATTCCTGCCAGTATTGCATCATTATATGTTACATCATTTATAACAGGACCATCTCTAACGACATATATCACTGGCTTTTTCAATTCTTCTATTAAAATTCTATCAAAAACAGATTCTCCAGCATTATCGCCAATATAAAAAATCTCATCAGTCTTGCTGAAATACTCCTTGAATTTACTGTAATCACATATCGCAAAATCTTTTCTAAGCACTTCATATATTTCTCTATCAATATCAAAATCCCTATTCACACCAAAGTCGATTATATTACCAGCAATCGCAATTCTTATTGCTACAAGAAGTTTATCATCTGATTTTTCAACTCTCTGTTTTAAACTCTTATATAATGAGAGAGCTTTTTTGGTGCTCTCTATTTTGATTTCCTTATATGGATCAGATTCCCCTGTGATTTCACTTACTTTCTTATATATCAGCTTTCCGGTTTCTGGTGGAGTGCTCTCAAGAGGAATGTCCTTTAGCACCATTCCTATTTCATCTAAAAGTTTCTTTATTTTCTTTTCATCATCTGTTGCTATTCGTCCTGCACGAAGTGCTTGATTGAAAAAACATGGAATACAGTCAAGATATGTTTTCATTTAACCCTTTTTTGTCGAATTTTTTATCTGCTACTCTGCCCAAAATTTTTGCGGCTAAAAGAAATCCAACTTCTTTTAGCCGCCACCTTTAATGCGGCAAATATCGCTGCACTTATACACCATCCAGGTGTATTGTTAAGTCTGCGGAATGAGTCAAATCACCTCCATAGTCTCTGTAGCTCGAAGGCAATGTTGGGAATCCGGTGGTATATAAAGAACATCACCTGGCTTAAGATCCACTGTTTTTCCATCCACCTCACCCATGCCCTTACCACTTAGGACAAACATCTCATGTTCCCAAGGATGGCTATGATTGGGACTTTGCCCCCCTGGTTTCATGATAAGAACTCTCATATTAAAATTGGGAGCCCCGTCCTTTTCTGTAATTACATGCCGTATTACAGTTCCATGTGCCCCATCTATATTGACCTCTTCTGCTTCCTGATCTAAATAATGAATATGTTTCATTTTTAGCCCTCCTGACTAATAACATTTTAAAGTTAAAGTGACTACCCAGGTTGTCAGGTTCACAGTTCAAGGTTTCCCGATGAAATCGGGGTTAACTACTTTACGCTCTTGATACCCGCCTGCCAGATGGCGGGCAGGCGTGAACCCTTGAACCCTGAACCTCTAAACCCGTGAACGGTTACTAAAGATCTAAAGTATCCGCCTGAATCACTGATACATCCATCATCCTTATCTTTTCATCCACCCTCAAATAGTGAACCGACTTATCAGAGTCCCTGTAAAACCTAAAAAGACTGAATCCTGAGCCTACACACTGCTCAACAGTTGCTCGGCACACTCTCTAACATGTTCTACGGTGAACCCGAACTGTTGAAAGAGCTCCTCTGCTGGAGCAGAGGCCCCAAAGCGATTTATGCCGATGATCTTGCCCTGCGCCATAGTGTATCGCTCCCATCCATAAGGGCATCCTGCTTCAACCGCAAGGCGTGCCTTTACATCAGATGGCAATACCTCTTCCCGATATTCTTCAGACTGCATTTCAAAAAGTTCCCAGCAAGGAATATTGACCAATCGGACCTTAATTCCCTGGTCCACCAATTGCTTATAGGCTGACAGCAGAACGGGCACTTCTGACCCTGTGCCTATCAAGATCAGTTCAGGTTTTCCTCCTGGGGCATCGGCCAGGACATAGGCACCGCGGCAGAGTCCACTTGCAGAAGCATAGCGACTTCTATCAATAATAGGTAACTTCTGGCGTGTCAGAATCAGTGCAGTTGGGCCATCTCGACGGCTCAGGGCTATCTTCCATGCCTCTACTGTCTCCTGTGCATCTGCAGGGCGGATAACCATCAGGTTTGGTATGGCTCTCAAGCTGGAAAGCTGCTCGATAGGCTGATGGGTGGGACCATCCTCCCCCAGCCCGATGGAATCGTGAGTGAATACGTAAATCACAGACAATCCCATCATAGCTGCCAAACGAATAGCCGGCCGCATGTAATCGGAAAAGACCAGAAAAGTTCCACCATAAGGGATGAGGGCTCCACTGAGGCCCATACCATTCAAAATTGCTCCCATGGCATGCTCCCGAACTCCGAAATGAATGTTGCGACCACCTGTGTTTTTGAACTCTCCGAAGTTTTTGAGAGAGGTATTGTTTGAGGGTGCCAAATCTGCTGAACCACCAATAAGGCCTGGAATATGAGGTGCAACTGCTTGCAGAACTTTGCCAGAGGCCGACCGGGTTGCCATGGCCCCATCTTCTGGTTTGAAAAGAGGCAAAAAATCTTCCCACTGGGAAGGCTCGGGGTCTTTATGCATTTTCTCCCACTCATACGCAAGTTCAGGATAAGATTTTTTATAGGCCTCCCATAGAGACCACCATTTTTTCTCGTGCTCATCCCCATGTTTTTCAGCCTGTCTAAAATGTACAAGCACATCCTTTGGAACAAAAAACGCTGGAGTCTCAGGCCATTGGAGATTTCTCTTGGTCAGCACTACCTCGTCTTCGCCCAGTGGTGCTCCATGGGCATCAGCCGAGTCCTGCTTATTGGGGCTCCCATAAGCGATATTGGTTCTCGCAATAATGAGAGAAGGTTTTGATTTCTCTTCTTTGGCTCGCTTGATGCTCTCCTCTATACCTGCTAAATCATAGCCATTAACATGCTGGACGTGCCAGTTGTATGCCTCAAAGCGGCGCCCCACATCCTCACTCAAGGTTAACTCAGTGGATCCCTCAATGGTTATCCGATTGTCCAGATAGATATAGATCAGCTTTCCCAGACCAATATGCCCTGCCAGAGAAGCTGCCTCGGAAGCAACTCCCTCCATAATATCTCCATCACTGACCAAGGAGTAGATGAAATAATCAATAAGTGGAAAATCAAATCTGTTGAAACGGTTGGCCAGGAACCGCTCAGACATGGCCATGCCAACCCCGGTTGCAAAGCCCTGACCCAATGGCCCAGTGGTGATCTCCACACCAGGTGCGCAACCATACTCAGGGTGTCCAGGGGTCCGACTGTTCCATTGCCGAAATTCCTTTATCTCATCAAGTGTAAGATCATACCCTGTCAGATAGAGCATAGCATACAACAGCATCGAACCATGGCCAGCCGATAAAACAAAGCGGTCCCGATTTGGCCATTGTGGATTTTTAGGATTGTATCTCATGACCCTGGTCCAAAGCACATAAGCCAGGTCAGAGGCCTCCATGGGCATACCTGGATGACCCGAATTAGCCTTCTGCACTGCATCTACCGCCAAAAAACGAATCGTGTTGATGCACTTACTTTCAAATGAACCCGAAAATTGACTTGGTCCTCTCTCATTCTCAGATGTCATATTAAGCTCCTTTTATCATGACATAGTATTTTCTCTCCGGCTTTTGTTAATGCTCTTGAATATTTTATTATTTTACTCAATAAGTCAACGCCAATCTCTGCAAGCTCTGGCATGACTTCTTGATATCTTTACATCATATAAATGAGTTTTTGAAATTCTTTATCTGAAATCACCACCTTATCAATTTTTCTGATGAATGTTCTTGTAAATGACTAGAGTTAGAAAGGTTACTATGAAAAAGAAAAAAGGTTTCCGAGAATTTCTCGGAAACCTTTGGCTAATTTATGGTAGGCCGTAGAGGAATCGAACCTCTAACCTACTGATTAAGAGTCAGATTTTAGGGGTTTCACTAAGATAAGGAAATCACTTAATTATTTGATTTTCTTACCTTTGGGTATTATAAACAATAGAAAGAAAAGAAGCTAAAAGAACAATTACTGTCACATTTTGTCACATTTAGCTGCCCCTATGGCCTTATGGCTTTAGGGGCTTTTTCTTGACATCCTATGCAATTGTAGTAAAAGAGATAGGTGTAACTATAGTGGCCCTCAAATCTTTGCACCTTTTCCATAAGAGAATAGGCATTTAAGGGATTATAAATATTGGCCTTCTGAGATTTATGACAGGATGAGAAATGGAAAGATAGGGTGATTGATGAAACTGTAGTTCTTGTTTGGTCATTAATAGAGTTAAATTTTGTTAGGTTGTCCAGGATTTTTTCAAAAGAAATAAATTATTCAGTTTGCAATATTGATACTATTTATGATACTATTTTAAAGTTTTTACTTGCATATGTTGAAAAAAGAGTATAAGCGATATTTAAAGGAGTTCACGAATCGCAGCGCAAGAATCCCCTATAGAATCTACAAAAAAATACTCGAAAATGAATATGCTGCCGTTGAAGGTAAGCGCTCTCATTCAGCGGGAACAAAACGATCATTTACTATTGGCGATGAAGTCCCTTTTGTGATACACAAACCCCATAACAAAGATGGTGATGTGAGCAAGTGGGATCACCACAATGTTCTTACTTGGTTAGAATTACGTGGATTGATAAAAAATAAAGGGGAAAAAGATGAAGAAGAAAAAGAATAAAGATTTGGAATATTATATGTCTTTGAATTATCCTGCTACTATTGAACTGTATGAAGAAGATGGGAAAATTCGCTTTGGATTGCAGGTTCCAGAACTGTCGGGTGTGTGGGCAGAGGGGAAAACAATAGAGGAAGCTTATGCCGATCTTATTGGAACCAAAAAGGTTTGGTTTGGAACATGCCTTGAAAAAGGAATTGACATTCCAGAACCAGTCTCAGAAGATGATTTTAGTGGGAAATTTTTGTTAAGAATACCCACTAAGCTTCATATGGCTTTATCCAAACAGGCTAAAAAAGAGGGTCTCAGTTTAAATCAATATGTAAAGTCTATCTTGGAAACACATACAGTACTGGCATACGAAAAACAAAAAATAGAAGAGCAGTATGAAAAACTCCTTCGGGAAATAAAATTGTTGAGAGAAAAGAGTCCTATTTTTCTAAAACCTATCCTTATTTATACCAGTACATCTTCCGATGACGAATCAAAGCCTAAAGAAAAAGAAGACATAGATACCCTTATAAATACTATGGCTGGAAAAAGAAGCTTGTCTGTCATTTAATGTGTTTAATTCTTTGGAGGTTAAAAATGAATATATCCGACAATTTTAGAGACATAATCGTAAAGGAAATCAATTATGCAGTAAATAAAATGGATACAAGTTCAAGTGGAGAGGAAAAACTTTACTATTTTAGTGCTGTTTACTCTGTTATCCAAAGAATTTTTAATCTTGAATATGATTCAGATCTTGTATATGCACACTCTATTTTGCACGAAACTTACAACGCTTTCTTACAAAGACTTCAAGCTATCCGGAAGGG
>JAUWZC010000254.1 GCA_030615565.1 Desulfobacteraceae bacterium
ATATCTATCCTTCTGGTAGAGCAGAATGTGAAGCTGGCCCTGAATGTGGCCCCATATGCATATGTAATGGAAACCGGGCGCATTGTCATGGATGATACGTCCGAGAAATTAAAGGAAAATGAAGATATAAAGGACTTTTACCTCGGGCTCTCAGAAAAAGGGAAAATGAAGAGCTTTGCAGAGGTAAAACACTACAAGAGAAGAAAGAGATGGTTAACATAGCCCTAAACTTTAAGTAGGGAGGTTTGTTATGATTAAGAAATCCAATGTAGTATTAATAGCACTTATATTTGTTATTGGGGTGATATTTGCCTCCTGTGCCGCTGTTCAGGTAAAACCTACTGCGGCCAACTTTAAGGCACCGAAAATAGCACTCGAGATGATAGAGATACCCCAATATGATGGGTACTGGTATTATGGTGGGAAGACAAAACCCACCAAGGGTAAGGCGGGGGCTCACAGTGCTCCACTCCCTTTAGCCGTTACCTTTAATATCACTAATCCGAATTCATACCCTGTTTTTCTTGATGGATATAAATTCACCATAGCATTTGAGGAATTTGATTTGGTTACTGTCAAAGGATATGAAACTCAGTGGATTCCGGCAGGTAAGACAAATCAGCTAAGGGCCAGCACCATGATTACAGTTCATTCAGGCCTGCTGAGTCTTTTGGTAACTGGTGGATTTAAATTAAAGGCCAAGGGGACCAATGCTTGGGCCGAATTAGAAAAATGGTGGACCACAATTCCTGATATGGCCTTCCCCATTACGATACATGAAGGGTCATTCACCTTTACGGCTAATGGAGTCTCTAAGACACTTCCGTTTAAGGCCACGTATCCAGAGTAATAGGGTAAAACCTCTATAAAACCGGACCGCCAAAGTTGTCTTTTTTGGCGGTCTTTTTACTTACTGATTCTAGCGAAGCTCCGCCTCAAACTGACAAGTCTTGAGGCTTCCGATCCTGGATATTGGATGCTGGATGAAAAACTCTCAGCGTATGATGTCTTTTTATATCTATCCAGTATCTAGTATCAAGCATCCAGTATCACAAGAATTTGACACAAATTTTTAGATCTTTGCTTATAAAGACAGATGGAGAGGGAAACTATGGGATTATATGATTTTACTATTTATGATGTGATAAACCGAAATGCAAGGTGTTTCACAGACAGGCCAGCCTGGTTGGAGGTATCTGATGGCCGGGAAATAACATTTGGCCAGATCAAGGATATGGTTGATCATCTGGCAAAAGGCCTCCAAGATGTGGGTGTAAAGAAAGGTGATCGCATCGGAATACTGGGAAAAAATAGTCTTGAATACTTTCTTCTTTATGGGGCAGTTTCTGCCCTGGGGCTTATTGCCCTTCCTATAAACTGGCGTTTGTCCGGAGATGAGGTAGCTAATAACTTGGCCGATGGTGCGCCAAGATTGGTCTTTGCTGATTCCGAGTACCAGGAGTTGATCAATGGTTTAAAGAAAAGATTAGGTTCAGTTGAAAAATATTATAATTTAAGCGGTAAGGAAGGCACTTTCTCCGATTTCGGGCAATTGCTTGATAATAATGCTGATTTTAAACCGGTAGAGGTAGCTACGAATGATGGCACTGTTATAATCCATACAGCAGCAGTAGAAGGTAAACCCAGGGGAGCACTTGTAACCAATGGAAATATCCTCTCTGCAACCACACAGTTTAGTCATATATTTAAGATATATAAAGAGGATGTTCATCTCAACCTCCTTCCACTCTTCCATGTGGGTGGCCTTTTTATCGCCATGACAGCATTTCATGCAGGGGCCCTTAACATCAATGTGAATAGGTTTGACGCAGACCAGGCAGTGGATCTCATTCAGGAGAAAAAGATTACCATGTTATTTGATTTTGCCCCGATACTGGCCTCAATCCTTGACAGTCAAGAAAAGAGCGGGAAAGATATCAGCTCTTTAAGACTAGTTGCTGGTCTTGACAGTCCTGAGACAATAGAAAGGTATCAAAAGGTAGTAACAGGCGGTGAGTTTTTCGTGGTTTATGGCCAGACAGAGGTTTCTGCACTGGTAACTGTTTCACCATACAATGAGAGACCTGGTTCTGCAGGTAGGCCTTTACCTCTTGCGGATGTACGGCTTTTTGATGAATATGATAAAGAGGTGAAAGAAGGCCAGGTAGGTGAGATTGTGGTCAGGGGACCAATGGTCTTTAAGGGTTACTGGAATCTACCTGATGTGACAGAATACACATTCAGGGAAGGCTTTCACCATACAGGAGATACGGCACGTTTTGATGAAGACGGTTTTCTTATATATGCCGGAAGAAAGGCGGAGAAGGAGCTTATCAAGCCAGGAGGGGAAAATGTCTATCCCGCTGAAGTAGAAAAGGTGATCCTTCAAAATCCGGCTGTTGAGAGGACAGTTGTTTTCGGAGTGCCTGATCCCAAGTGGAAAGAGGGGATAAAGGCAGTCTGCCAGTTGAAAGAAGGGCAGAGTCTCGAGGCCCAGGAGCTTATAGATTTTGTTGGTGAACGTATAGCCAGATACAAGAAACCTCAATATGTGGAATTTGTCACGGATCTTCCTCTTCTTGAGGATGGTTCTCCAGACAGGGCTAAGGTTAAGGAACTGTATGGGGGAGAGCAATAAAATCTATTCCAAAAATGAAAATCAAAAGCCCTACTTAAAATGTAGGGCTTTTTTATTGGTAATGCTCTGAAATTTTAAGTGATTAGATTGAGACGTTTGAGGTCAGCCTCATCCCATTTTGTTCCTTGGATGAAACTTTGGAGAGTTCCAAGAGGCAAAGTATTTTTAGCATGGTGATAATGAATGACTACACGGCGACCATCAGGGTGACGATAAACTCGTTGACTACCTTTTCGTCTTGTGTATTGAAATCCATCTTTCTAAAGTGCTCGAATTAGATCTCTGATGGGTGTATTTTTGAGCTTGTGTTCATAAGGACACTGCTATGGCAGGCTCATCAATAACTTCTATTTTATCTGATGAGGTTGGAAGCCCTTCTCCGGCATCTACCATATCTTCTATATATATCTCAGCAGCATCTTTTATGTTTATTAATGCATCTTGTCGAGAATAACCCCAA
>JAUWZC010000201.1 GCA_030615565.1 Desulfobacteraceae bacterium
AAGAATCCGCTAAGACAGAGAGAGGCCAAAAGAAGTAGAATTATGAACTGAAAGATCATCCTTTGCATTGAACGAAATGTCTCCTCCCGTAAGATCGATAGTATCTTTTATCATGAAAGGCAGGATAAATCAAAACAGATCCCTTATTGGGGAAGTTGTGCCCATTCTTGTAGATTCAGCAGTGTAGTGATTACTAAATGGACAGAAAAAGAGTCTCTCAAGTCAGGGAAAATCCCTCCTTAGATAGGAGGCTTAAGGTAGAAGATTTCACTCTGATGAAGGGAGAAACAATACTTTCATCAATATCTTGTGGTTTGTGCCAGTATATGTAACGTATAGCGTGCCATAGTGGAAAGCCACTATCAGCCTAATTTTTTTTCAGTATTCTAACACAATACGAAAGTTTTTCAGATCCATATTTTTCGAGATTTATAGATCAAGCCTTTACATAAATACCCTTTCCCACACTTTTGATTTTACCCTGCTTCCTCAGCCAGTAAAGAATAGTGTGTTAAACCCTGTCTTGTTCATTAGGATGGCCATATCAATACCCTTCTTGCTCCTCATGATATGGGTTAGGACAGTATCACTTGCGGTTATCCTAGGAACGACGTTTATTTATAGAATCAACGATCTCCTGGTGCTCCGGAAATCTTCCCGTTGATTTCTTTGAGAAGATCAGCTCGTCATTCATGCGGACCTCGAAGGCCCCTCCTCCTGACCGAATGAGCTCCGATTCTATGCCGAATGCCTTTTTTAGCTCTGCTGCAAGACCGGCAGCATTGGGCCTGTAGTTTCACTCCACACAGTATTCAATAGAAACCCTTATATCCTCCATATCAAACCTCCTCTTTGATATATAACCGGCGGCCTATCTTAAAGTTTGCGCTGTTTTGGCCAAGAGCTCTGAACTTACCCGGCAAAGGACAATCGGGTTACCGTTTACGGAAGTTCAGAGATGATTTTCCGATATTCTTCCTCCGTAAAAGCCGGAAGCGTTTCGGGGCTGATGGCTCCCCTGGATGCCGTTGTGAGAATGATCTTCGCTACGGTTTCGGGGTCTGGCGCATCCACAATCACCACAAGGCCATATCGCCCCATAGTCAGATAGAACCCTTCCACCTTAGCCCTTATAGATTGACAGACCTGCTTGAACGCATCAAGCCGATTGGGACTGTCCTTGATGTTTTCAACCCCTTTCTGTGTGTAATTGACCAAAGAGATATATTTAGCCATAGTCCCACCTCCTATTATTGATAAAGATTCGCTTTTTCTGGGAAAGAGTATGAGGAAATTATGGTTGTGTATCAATGAAGAATCTAAGGCATGATGTAAGGTCAAATCATCTCAAATCCAAGAAAATGAGAGTGGGTGAGTTTATGGAATGATTTACCTTAGTTTTATAATGTTTTTCAGGCCGAAAAGGTATAGACTATACTTAAATTCTTTGTCCTTTTGTTTTTCAGCAATTATGGCAGAAGTCATAACGCGTTAATCTCGATGGTCTTTTTTGCTCCTGCTGAGAATGCCCAAGGCATCCAACGCAGCCACTCTGATTTAGTCAATGAGGGAATCCGTCAAGTTGAAAAACAGTTTGAAAGGATATGGCCAATCCGATTGATAGCTCTATGAAACAGAGGTAAATTCCATGCTGAAAGTCAAAGAAGTCAAGGCGAAAAGCATTCTCAACAAATCAAAAATCTTCGATTACTGCCTTAATCCCTACACTGGCTGCCAGATCAATTGCACATACTGCTATGCCCGCTTGTTTATGAGACGATATTCCGGCCATAGCGAGACCTGGGGCGAATTCGTCGACGTTAAAGTCAATGCCCCTGAGGTTCTGAAAAAGCAGTTGGATAAGGCCAAAAAAGGGACGGTTTGGATTTCCTCGGTCTGTGATCCCTATCAACCGCTGGAAGCAAAGTATGCGTTGACAAGGTGTTGTTTGAAAGAACTGGCGAAAAGACAGTTTCCTGTCAATATCCAGACAAAATCAAAACTTGTTTTACGTGATCTGGATTTGTTTCAAGAATTTGAGACAATTGAGGTGGGACTTACCATAACCACAGATGATGAGCAGGTGGCAAAATTATTTGAGCCAAGGGCAACCTCTGTAGAAGAGAGGTTCAGAGTATTAGAAAAGATTCACTCCTTAGGGATAAAGACGTTTGCCTTCGTGGGACCACTTCTCCCGGGAAACCCGGAAAGGCTTATCGAACGCCTTGAAGAAAAGGCCGACAAGATTTTCATTGATAGAATGAACTATCTAAATTCAGTTAGAGGATTTTATCATCAACTGGGTTTGCACAAGGAAACTTCAGATAGATTCTTCCATGAATACAAAGAAAGACTTATCTCCGAATTAAAGAAAAGAAAAATGAAATTCGAAGTCCTTTTCTAGACTTTCCTTAAGCCCTGGAAATCTTGAACATACCTTTACATAAACAGAGAAGCTTAAAAGCTCAAAAATCTGCTAATCAAAACATCAACCGATTTTTCCTACATTTGGTTAAATGTGTCATATTACCGTTCGCTGAGTTCACTTTATCTAATCGTAATGTTTTTGTATCTGCAAGGATTAAATATAAGCGAATGTATTCAAATTCTGTCAAAAGGTTCGATTCCAGGCATACTCTTAACAGACAAGAACGCACCTTCCACATCTTACAATGCCTTTCCCATGCAATGCCTTTCCCATTGACACACAAATAGCTTTATCTTAGTGTACCGTGGTTGATAAAAATTTCGTATCACTTTTAGCGTCTGAGACAGTGCGCTGCCTTGAATTGACATTGTATTATATGAAGACCTTTTTTCTTATTGTTGTTATTTCAATAGTTACCTCAAAATTGGTGGTGACGGTTCTCTTCCCTGTTTATTCATGCTCTCTTGTGTATGCCCAGCCCTCCCCTGTTATCCAAAAATTCCATGGTATGCAGTCACAGCAGAAAATCTCCACTTTAAGTGATCCTGATGCAATTTTAAAAAGAGCAGGAGAGATGGTAAAGGATGGAAATTACAAAAAAGCATTATCTATTCTTTCTCCGTTTACTTCAGAACCGATGAAATATCCAGCTATATATTCTGACTACATTGTCATCCTCTTCTGGGATGGAAATGCTAATAAGGCCATAAGCTTATTTGAGAACCTGCCTGCCTCATTTCCCAGTCATGCTTATCTTTTGAGAAATATGGCAAAGGCGTACTATGACAAAAAAGCCTTTTTGAAAGCTGCTTCACTATACAAAAAGGTAATTAGACAGACACCTTTAGATCAGGAGGCACAGAAAGGTTTAATATTGAGCCTCATGCGGGTCGGTGACCTTAAAAGAGCCTTTGATTCTATTGACAGATTCTTGAAACAGGCTCCGGATTCATTATCCCTCTTGCTAACCAAGGCTGAGATTCTGACCAAACAGGGCAAATATCTTGAAGCCTTCGAACTTTACGGCCTGCTTGCGACACGAAAAGATGTTGAGGCCGAACAGATCTACAAATTACGTGATGATTTGGTCGCCTCCCTTTCCATTGGTGACCAAAATACTATATTGAATGATCTCCAGACAGCGGTTCGAGACGGGAACGAGAAAGCAAACTTAGACTACATATTGGTACTTACACTAACCAGGGATTATAAGGGTGCTATTCAGGCTTTTGAGACAGCAAAACTCGAATATGATCGTTATCCCGATTATCTTCTTTGCTGGGTCGCATGGTCCTACTTCAAAACAGGTAAAACAAAAAAGGCTAAAGACTATTATCAAAAGATCCTTTCCAGGAATCCAGATTATGTCCGGGCAAACATTGGTCTCACCTATTGCCTCTCTGTAGAGGGGCAAAGTGACAAGGCCATTCAGGATTTAGAAGAACTGCTGGTTGTTTTTCCAGGCAATTTGGAAATCAGATTTGCCCGTGCATTTGCCAATGAAAAGGCAAAGAGATTCTGGTCAGCTATTCAAGAATATGATCGCATTCTTGAATTATCACCGGGAAATCCTGTTGCCCACAAACTGAGACTGCAGGCCATGTCGGATATGGGAGCCAGTTCCTATGCACTCAAACAGGCCCTTAGGGAATTTCCCTCGGACGTTGAAATTTATGACACCATCATGGGTGACATGGCAGTCGACCGCATTCGCTGGGGCGAGTTTAAGGAAGCCATAAATATTCTTTCCCCCTTAGTGGAGAGTAATAAAAGTCTAAGGTACAAGTCTGATTATATCATCGCACTCATCAAAGACAACCAAATGGATGAAGCGGTAGATGTTTACGAGAAGCTGGTTACAGAAGAGATACCGCTTCCACCATGGGTGCTTGAAGAAGTGGCGTGGGCATATCTATACCTGGATCAGCCTTACAAGGCCTTGGCA
>JAUWZC010000277.1 GCA_030615565.1 Desulfobacteraceae bacterium
TCCAAATACATTGAGTTAGGAGCCCGCTTTGGAAAAGAAAATGTTGGTATATTAACTGGCGATAGGGTCGAGAATCCAGATGCACCGATTATTGTAGGAACTACCGAGATCCTCAGGAATCAGCTCTATGATGCCATGCATACAGGTGAGGATTTGCAGGCAGATCTTGTTGTTCTGGATGAAGCGCATTTTCTTGGAGACCAAGATAGGGGCGTTGTATGGGAAGAGATCATGATCTATCTTTCTATCCGGATTCCCCTCCTTTTGCTCTCTGCCACCATAAAGAACTCCTATCAGATTGCAGGTTGGCTTCAACACCTAAGGGGTAAAAAATGCGTGGTGATTGAAGAAAAGGGAAGGCCAGTCCCACTATTCCCACTCTTTTTTCACCCATCAGGAAGGCTTCTTCCATTAGTTAACAGGAAAGGCCTTGATAAAAAGGTCCTGGATTATATTAACAACCCAAAAAGCCCTATCATTTCTACAGGCAGAAGGCTTCCCCCATTTGGAGAGATATTACATGTGTTAAGGAAATATAATCTTCTTCCAGCCATATTCTTTCTAAAATCCAGGGCCAATTGTGATGATGCGCTTGACCTATGTAGGGCCAATACAGGGCACGATAAATATGGCAAAGAGAGACTGAACAAAAGGATTGATGAATTGATAAATCTGCACCCCCAACTTGCTCGGCATAATCAAGTATGGCATCTGAAAAATTGTGCAGTAGCTGCACACCATAGTGGGCAGCTCCCATTGTGGAAATTGCTTATCGAGGATCTGATGACAGAGGGTTTGCTTGAGGCTGTGTTTGCCACTTCCACTGTAGCTGCAGGAATAAATGTTCCTGCAAGGAGTATCGTTTTTCTTAACTCTGACAGATACAATGGATATAAATTTGTTCCTTTGACAGCCACTGAATTTCACCAGATGACAGGACGAGCAGGTAGAAGGGGAATGGACAATATCGGCTTTGCTGTGGCAATTCCTGGACCCTTTTTAGATACCCCCTTAATTGCAACACTATTGAAATCTCCACCTGAAGATGTTTTAAGTCAGATAAGAATTGATTTTTCCATGGTCTTAAACCTTCTCTTATCCCATAATCCTGAAGAAATTAAAGAACTCCTCTTTAGATCCTTTGCTAACTATCTGAACCTGGCAAACATGGACAAGGGCCTTGAAGGCAGGCTTGAGGGAGCCGGTAAAAGATTAATGGAATTTCTTCCTCACTCTCTGTGCAGTTCCCCAGAATCTGTCCTTAATATGTCAAGAAAAATAGTTGCTATAAGAAATGATATCAGAAAGATAGGGGAAGAGAAAAAAAGGCTGGAGGTGACCCTTTCTAAAATTGCCAATCTTGTGCCTGGCAGGCTATTTCTGGATAATAAATCTCGCTTATATTGTGTTTTAAAAGCACATACAAAGAAAGATAAAAATGGGGTCCTTGCCTGCCGCCTAAGATATAGACAGGGAAGAAAAAAACCACCAAAGCCACGATTTTTTGCTCCAGAAAAGGTCTCAGCTATCCTGAATAAGGTAGTAAACATCCAATCAACCGATGACCCAAACACTTTAAAGAGGCTTTTCTCTAATGTATTGTCAGATGAACTACCTCCTCCTCTCGAAGCCTTGCCATTAGGAGAAGAAGCGATCTCTAAAGTCAAACCATTAAAGGACCGAATCGTTTTACTTGAACAGGAACGTGATCAGCTGAAATGCAAAAGATGTGAACATTTTTACACCTGTCATGGAAGGCACAATAGGTCATTTAGATTAGTGTTTAAAGATTTTTCTAATCTGTGGGATGCGGCCAATGCTGTCAGGGAAAACCTTTGGGCTGATTTTATACGGCATCTGAGCTTTTTAAAGGCAGAAGGTTATGTAAGGGATAATGGTGCCCTGACAGATGATGGGAGGTGGGCATCTCAGCTCAGGATTGATCAACCTCTTATGATTGCTGAAGGCCTGAGATTAGGCCTATTTCCGGAATCAGATCCTTACCTTTTGGCTGCTCTTATAGCTGTGTTTGTCTATGACAGAGAAATAGAGGTTGAATTTAACCAATCAAAGGTCCCAAAGGAACTTATTGATACATATAACAAAATGAAAAATGGTCTTTCTCCTCTCATAGAGAGAAAGGCTGTTCACGGATTTCTGGTAAGACCAATTCCATTATGGGCAGCAGCTACAATATATGCCTGGTCAAAAGGGCTCGTCTGGGAAAGGGTTTTAACGATAGCGGATATGACCGAAGGTGATTTGGCCATGCTGGTTTCAAGAACTGCTGATAATTTAAGGCAGATAGCATCCCTCAGAAATGTTTATCCTGCTATTGCAAAAACATCCACTCAGTCTATATCCCTAATCCTTAGAGAGCCGGTTGTCTATAGTTAATAATTGGGGATTAGGGAATTTAGGAATATTGAATTGTCGATTATGAATTAAGGAACCCACAATTCAAAAAAAAGAGGATTGTGCGTTGCCTGTTATGTGTTTTATTAACTTTTAACCCTGGCCCAGCCCCGCCTGCCGGATGGCGGGCAGGCCTGGCCTATAATCTTAATAGGCTGATCCGAACATGCAGTACCTTATAGACTTAACGGTTTAATTTAAGAACATCGCGCCTCCCGATCCCGTACCGGTCTCGGGACGGGGAGGGCGGGCTTTAGCTCACTTTAGACACTTAAATGATCCCCATTAAAAATACAATACGTTCAAAAAATTACCCTGTAGTTAATACAGCAATTATTGTCATTAATGTTGTATTGTTTATTATAGAGCTAGCACAGGGTGAAGGATTAAATCGGTTTATCTATACCTATGGACTA
>JAUWZC010000088.1 GCA_030615565.1 Desulfobacteraceae bacterium
TGACATCTCTGGCGAGTGTTCCATTACGATTAAAATATATTGGGCCTGCAAGGCCTGGTCGAGATCTTTTCTTAGAATTAAGGCCCCTTAAAATACCTCTAATAGAGGCAGGATCTATTCCTGATTTATTTATCGCCCACAGCAAAAGATCTACTGCATCATAAGACTGGATGGCCAGCCAATCCATAGGATATTTAAATTTTTTCTCATACCTGTCTTTTATCTCTCTTCCTTTTTCAAAGTCATGCCTCCAGACACATGGATGAGCTGTCAGAATCCCTTTACTATGTTTTCCTGCCAACTCCGTAAATTCTTCTGATATTAGCCTATATGTCCCAAACATTAAAGGTCTGTCAATCTTTTCTGGCCATTTTCTGACTGTAAGGGCGGCTAACCAGGGTCCTCCTGCAAAAAAAATTGCCTCAGCACTTGATAGAACGATTTTATGTATGGTTTCATAAATATTTGGAAAGGGATTGCTTCCTGCCAAAATATCTTTTACAGAAAGTCCTATCTTTTTACTTCTTGTAAGGAAAGAATTTCTTAACTGATTACCCAAGGGTGAGTTCTCATAAATGAGGACAATATTTTTTCCATTTACTGTTCGGTACATGTAGTTTGCTAAAGATATTGCCTGTTGGCTTTCAGAGAGAATTGTCTTAAAAGTATAAGGGGATTTGATTCCCTCCAGATCATCACCAGTAGCAATAGGCGATATAAGGATCAATTGAGCAGAATTATAGAGGGGAATAGTGGATAGGGTACAAATTGTTGTCAAATGCCCTATTACTGCCACAATTGATTGGTGGCTGCTCATGTTCTTGGCCAGTCTAACAGCCTCTTTGGCCTTTCCCCTATCGTCTAATGCTATCAGTTTTACTGTTTTGTTATTAGGAAGAATTTGATCCTTTCCTTCATCTATTCTCATCCTAGCTCCCCTCAGCATTGACCAACCAAATTCAGATAAAGGTCCTGAAAGAGGGGCAGCAATAGCAATAAAAACGGGCCTCTGATTTCTCTTAGTTGCAGGCCCTTCACACGAGGTGCATGATAGGAGAAAAAATGATATTAGTGTGATTTTTATTAGTTTCATCCATAGTGTCAGTTGATGGTTGTCAGTTGTCCGTTGTTTTGTGTTTGTTGCCTTAATTTTTAGGCACTTTAAATTTTATCAGCCTAAGGCTGATTTAGTCACTTTAGGCACTTAAATCATTTCATCTCTCTCTGAAAAAAATTTTAATTGGGATAATATTTAACCCAAATTGCTCTTTAAACTGGTTTATTAGGTATCTCTTGTAGGAAAGGTGAATACTATCTGGTCTGTTAACAAAGAAAATAAAAGCAGGTGGATGAATCGAGACCTGAGTGGCATAATAAAATTTAGGCCTCTTTCCACCAATAAATGGTGGAGGATGTTTTTTAACTATATTCTCTAACGCCTTGTTAATAGCAGGTGTTGACACATGAGAATTATATTGTACCCAGACTTTATCTATTGACGTAAACAATTTTTTGACCCTCTCTCCAGTTAGGGCCGAGATATTTATTGTGGGTACAAAAGAGACAAAACCTAGCTTCCTGTCAATTGAATCCTCTAAGGATTTAATTAAAGAAGGTTTATTTTTCACAAGATCCCACTTATTAAAGGCTATAACCATGCCACAACCCCTCTCAAGAGCATATCCGCAGATTCTTGTATCCTGTTCATATATGCCCGCAATGGAATCGAGTAAGATAACAGCAATATGACACCTGTTAATTGCCTTTAATGCTTTAATTATTGAATATTTCTCAATTTTTTCCTTTACCCGACCCCTTCTTCTAATCCCCGCAGTATCTATTAACAGATAGGATTTTCCATCTCTTTCAAAGGATATATCCACAGAATCTCTGGTAGTCCCTGGCAGTTCACTAACAATTAATCTATCAGAGCCAATTATCCTATTGATGAGTGAAGATTTGCCAACATTGGGGCGACCGATAATTGCTATCTTTATGCGGCCTTCCTCTTCTTGAGGCTGCTCCTCAATAGGAAGATCCCCAATGACTTGCTCCATGAGGGAGCCAATCCCGTACCCATGAGCCGAAGATATGGGAAATACCTTGTCAATACCAAGAGAATAGAACTCCATGCTCAAATGCTCATGTTCCGGGCTGTCAATCTTGTTTACCGCATACAATACCTTTTTTTGGGAATGCCTCAGAAGTATGACCAACTCCTCATCAGCCAATACAGGTCCAGTCTTCCCATCGAACAAGAGGATAACCAAATCTGCTTCCTCGATAGCTACCTCCACCTGTTTTTTTACCCTCTCTGAGAGTTCCCCCTTAGAAGAGTCAAAACCACCTGTATCAACAATAACCAGATTTTTATCATCCCACTCTATAGTAGCATACAGGCGATCCCTAGTTACACCAGGAATATCATCAACAAGGGCATTCCTTTTTTTTGTCAAACGGTTGAAAAGGGTGGACTTACCAACATTGGGGCGACCAACTATGGCGACGATGGGAAGCATCCTGTGGATATATATAAAAAGGATGAAGATTTCAAGTTGATAAAGATCTAACTTCTTTTCATGGATTATCTTTGGCCGAAGACTTAGGTAAAATTATGTAGAAGTCATTTCCATTCTCTCGTGGCTTGCAACCTACATGTCCTCCATGGAGTTGAACTATATTATTAACAAAATGAAGTCCATGCCCTGAACCACTTTTAATTTTATCTTTAGGAATCTTATAACCATCTTCAAATATAAGGATTGCCTCTTTTTTTGGAATCGGTTTTCCAGTGCTAAATAGACTAAATTTGAGGGCATTCTGGATTTCATAACTCTCTTGAGCCCCTATATCTATAGTGTAAGAAATATACTTTTGATATTTACCATTTTCATCCATGGCTGGCTGACAATACTTCAGGGCATTGGAGAGAAGATTGGCAAAGACTTGAGCCATAAGGCCCAGATCAATAAATATTGCCATATCATTATCTGAAGGCAAATGTTGTGGTTCAATGATATCTATTTCTTTAGCAGTTAGTCTTTTCCTGTAGTGTTCCAGTTCTGGTAAAAATATATCCTTTAGGAAATTATAAGATCGCCGCTTGAGCACATAGCCTCCAGTCTTGAAATGTTCTCCCCGAAAGAGTGTTTCGATAAAGAGACTTAAATGCTTAAAGTGGCTTTCAAATTCCTCCATCTTTTTATCAATATCCTGGTGAATCCTATGCAGATTATCAACTGCTTGGATAATCTCTTCCTCTGATGAATTTTTACGGAGCTCAAGCTTAGGAAGGATAGAATTAATATTTTCTAATTGTGAAAGATTTTTGTTTAGGTTCTTTTTCATATTGATTAAAAAGGCCTTATAATAAAGATTTGGTGTAATCACATTGTGTTCAATATCTGATACAAGCTGGTTGATAAACCGAATATGTTCTATGCTCTGTTCAACAACGAGCTTATTATGCATATTATAACCGACCCTGTTGGCATATTTCTGGAAAAAGAGAAATTGATGATCACCCATCTTTTTAACCGGATATATCTCTAACATGCCTAAAATTTGGTTATCCAAAAAAAGAGGGACCTTATCTGCTAAGATCTTTTTCCCAATGATAGGAAATATATAAGAGGAACCTGCTCTATAGGGACTATGATGAATGGTAACATCTGCCCTGGCTGGCTTAGGAGAATCCAAAAGACCTTCAGAGCTGGAGCAATGAAGCAACAGAGCACTATCTTCAGGCCTGATTGCATAAATGCAGCTTTCATATTTAAAAAAGAATTTTATTACTGTAACTGCTATTCTGTAAAGATTATTAAGGGTAGCAAATTCCTGGGCCAAGTCAAAGAAAGCAAAGATGGCCATTGATTCCCTGGTTCTAAATTTATATGCAGTATAATCCTGTTCTTTCTTTTTTAGAAGTTTGAGTGCCTGATCTAGATCGTGAGCCAAGAATTCCTCCTCGATCTTTATGGCTAAAGACCTGGCTATCTATGTATCTTTAAACTTTTGATACCTGTTTTTTATGATAACAGATTGTATCTATGTTGAAAAGCTAAACTTTAATCAGTAATGTTAATGACTTGTTTATGGACAACGGACAATAGATATGATTAAAGAAGATAGATCCATACAGAGAAGATGGGATGGGACTGCCTTTGAGCCAGATCCATACCTTTGGGTTCAATTAGAAAGAGAAAAACCAGAAGAGATTTGTCATAAGGCCCTTGTGAACTATGATCATGAAAAGGGCTTTTTGCTCCCTTTTCTAAACCAAACCTTTAATATTTTACCAACGAAAAGATCTATTGTTCCTTTATATAGGCATGCCCCTAAAATTAAATCATTTGAACTCGATCTTGTTATCCTCATCTATCTGCTCAGGGCGAAGGCAATAGATATACGTGGAAAAATAGTAAATGAGAAACAAATCCCTGGTGGAGAGACATTTTTTCGCGGGCCTCACTCTCTTAATACACGTCCTATGGAGGAAATATTTGGGGAGGACAGAGAAGCGTTTCTGTCAGCCGGTAAGAGACTTAATGGTGAAATGAGGAAATTAGGAGATGCTAGCATTTGTTTACCTGTGTTTCCGAGGGTACCTGTGACCTTGATCCTTTGGGAAAAAGATGATGAATTCCCAGCGGAGATCAAGGTGGGTTTTGATAGCACCATATCAAGTCATCTCCCATTGGATATTATTTGGGCTATGATAAATGTAATTTCTAAATGGATGACACTATCTGTTTGAAAAAATAGAAGGCGGTCAGCTATCAGCGTCTGTGCGCTGAACACTTACGATCAAGTGATTGCCTCTTTTAGTATTGGCTCAAATTGATCCATTAGCTTTAGCGCGATATTGTTTTGGGTGGACACAATCTTTTTAAGAATATCTTTGTTGATCAATGGATTAATCAATACAGCCCTTAAAACCACTATTCTCTGGGGCCTGTACTTGGTTGACTCCAGGGTAGTTCTTGAGACAAAAGTAGTATCATCCTGGCGTATGGACTTTTGCAATAGTACATTTAAGTTATTGAGCACGCTGTTTATTTTTCTTATCTTCTTTGTAAGATCCCTTATATCATCTCTATTAGAGAGCGTTTTTTTTCTCTCCACCCATTCATTTAATTTCTCCATTATATGTTGCGGAACAAGGCGATAGTTTAGAATAAAAAGCTCAGGATAGTTCAATATCTCAAAGTTTCCAGATTCCTCCAATATCCTCTTAAAAGTAAATGTTGCCTCCCGTGCCTGTCCAAAAAGCAATCTATAGCCATCCCTACCTATAATCTTAAGTGAAGCCCAGGGTTTTAAGCATGCAAAAGGCCTTGATCCCTCTATGGTAAACCGCCCTGTGTCAACACTATCTGGGCGATTTACATACTGAGAAATAGTTTTAAGATGATCCAGGTCCTTTTCATTGCGGAAAATAATAATACCCATTGCCATGGGGCAGTAAAGTAATTTATGTGCGTCCACAGATACAGAATCCGCCTTCTCTATTCCCCTAAAGAGTGATCTGTATTCATTGACTATCAAGGCAGAACCCCCCCAGGCAGCATCTACATGGAAGTACGCACCCTCCTCCCTGGCAATATCACCAAGTTCCATAAGGTTGTCTATATTACCCGTCTCGGTCGTGCCAGCAACACCTATTATAGACATAATCTTCGTTTTTTTACCTCTTTCCAGATCACTTCTTTTTATACTGTGTATATTTCTTCTTAGGGCCTTGATGTTAATCCGATTATAGATATCTGCTGGTATGTTTATGACATTTTTCTCTCCAAGGCCGAGAAGATTTGCTGACTTTCTAATTGAATAATGACCTCTTCTGGACACAAGTATCACCATTCTGGAGTAGCCATAATAATTCAATGCCCCTTCCACCCCAGCCTTTCTAATACCAGGAAAATTTCTATCGGCCGGAAAGGCCCTTTCCCTGGCAACCATCAGTGCGGTCAGGTTGCTTATTGTTCCACCTGATGTAACATTGCCAAGAGCAATCCTGGGGTTCTGAATGTTTTTACGATAAAATTTTTCATCACGATTAAAAATAATCCTATGCATCCATGCAATAAGCTCCCTCTCTACAAAACTAGAGGCCTTTGCGGTTTCTATCTTTACCTGATTCTGGTTTAGTGCAGCGATAATTATCTCTAAAAATATCATAAAATATGGAACGGCACTGGTCATATGCCCAATATAGTGAGGACTTCCGACCTTAACAGAATGAACAGTAACCTTGTCTTTAATCTCTTGGAGCACATCCCTGATAAGATGGGGGTCTTCTGGCGTTGAGGTCTGATCAAAGATCTGGGCTAATTCAGGCAGTGTTATTTTTTTATGAAGACCTTTTTTCTCCTGAAAAAATTCATGGATCATCTCTAAGACGGCATGACCAAACTCCATAAATTTATCTGGAGAGTCAGGCATGATAAATAGTTTACGAAGATACTCTAAACTGGACTCAACCTTTTTCACCTGTATCCTCCTTGGCTCCAGGTGTCTACATAACCCAAGATCTTAAAATTTATGTAAAGTTTTGCGGTGCAAACTCTACTACTTTGAAATTCGAAATCCGAATATCTAAATCCTAAACAAATTCCAAATTCAAACCCGCCCGCCTCGCCTGAGCGAGAGCGATGGCGGGCAGGTGTTCTAAATCCAAAACCATTAAATAGTTCCTTGCTAAACTCCAAACATGTTTTGTTTCCGAATTCCGAGTTTCGGAATACGGAACTCGGAAGCATTTGGATTTTGATATTTGATATTGTTTAGAGTTTAGAATTTAGTGCTTAGTATTTTTTCTTTTTCGATATTCGAGTTTCGGATTTTCTTACTGACATTTTTCCTCGTCGGTTTGCCCGTCTCCCGCTTTTAGCGGGATACAGGCCGGGATGGGCAAACTTCGCTAGATTTGTAAACCGTATTTCTCCAGGAAGTGAAAATCGCCAGAAGATAAAGAATCTCTCCTGCTATTAATGCCTCATACCTGTATGGCAAAGGTATATGTTGATGAAGGCTGGCCCCAATGTCCCTCATAAAAGAATAGAGGATGATAAGGGTACCGATTATTGTGAGGAACCAAGCTAATGGTGATGGCTGGAAATCATATCCCCTTTTGAAAAGAATGATAATAAAGAGGCCAGCTAAAATCATCATTATGGCAACGGTTACAGGGGCAATTACAGGGCCAATCCAAGGAAGGGGTATTAAAAATAGGATATCCCAATCCAATAAAGATAGTGGCCATCCAATGGCAATCTTTAGCCATATGTAATAAAATATGTCCCAGAAACCAAAACAGATTAGAAAATAGGCGAATTTCTCCCAGAACTTTTTGCCAATGAGGGCACTTACTGAGATGAGCATAAAAATGGTTGCCGCTTCTCTTCCAATCTCAACAACAAAGTGCCTTGTTGCCATCATCTCCAAAGGGAAGGAAAAACCTTCTGGATAGTAAATAGCCCTCAGATATATGACTATCCCTGCTTCCACAAGGGCCATAGATATGCTGAAAACTATTATCCAGAAAAGCTTCCTCATTGCTTCAATCCCTTGGAAGGGCAAGCATTCTCTCCACTGCCCTCATTGCCCTTACCCTTATGTCTTCGGCTACCTTTATAACTGGAGATATATATAAAAGGGCATTTACTATATCTGTTAGGTTAATCTTTTTCATATCAATACAGATCATTTTCTCATCAGCAGGGATAAAGACCTTATCCGGATTCTGAGTTTTTAGGGTATGAATTATCCCGGTTTCTGTTCCTATGATAAACTCCGTATGTTTAGCCTTCCTCACATAATCAAGCATACCTGAGGTACTCTTGACCTCATCTGCAAGGTCAATCGCTTCTGGTCTACACTCAGGATGGGCCAAAAATAGTGCCTTAGGGTGATCATTCTTGACTTTTCTTACCTGCTTGGCTGTCAACCTATCATGATAAGGACAGAATCCTTCCCAATAAACTACCTTCTTATCGGTGTATCTCTGGGTATATAGGGCGAGGTTCCTATCAGGAGTCATAAGTATAGTATCGTAATCACCAAGGGATTTGACCACCTGGATGGCATTGGCTGATGTGCAGCAGATATCGCTTTCTGCCTTAACTGAGGCAGGGGAGTTAACGTAGCTAACAACTGGGACACCAGGTAAGTCCCTTTTTTTCTTGACTAATGATTGAGTAGTTATCATATCGGCCATAGGACATCCAGCCGATATAACTGGCAAGAGGACTGTCTTGTCTGGACATACAATAGATGCTGTCTCTGCCATAAAATGAACGCCACAGAAAACTATTATCTCAGCCTTTGTTTTGGACGCCTCAATTGAGAGCCCTAAAGAATCCCCTGTTAAATCAGCTATATCCTGTATCTCTGGCCTTTGATAATTATGGACTAAGAGAATAGCATTTTTTTCCTTTAAAAGTTTTTTTATTTCTTTCTGTAATTCTTTTATACCCATTAATTACCTTCTCCTTCCATCTAACTTCTGCCTGCCTCATGCCTGAAACTCTCTATTTATACAAGAGGATTGTTGGTGTTATAGAGGTCTTCCAGGCCAGGTATATCCTTCCATCTCCTGTGCAACCAAAGCCAATGTTGAGGATACTTCCTGATATAATCTTCATAAATTTGATTTAATTTCCGTGTATTTTTCTTAAGGTCACTCACATCATTAGCCGTATAAACTAGTTTTAGAGGTTCATTTATCTCTATCCTATATCTGCCTGGTCCCTTTCTTATAACAAATAAGGGTATTATGCTGGCTCCTGTACGCCTTGCAAGAAGTGGAGCTGTTATATGTGTCTGGGATGGAATACCAAAAAAATCAACTACAATCCCGTGCCTTCCAACCCGTGGGCTGCCACCTGCCTTCTGATCGGCA
>JAUWZC010000113.1 GCA_030615565.1 Desulfobacteraceae bacterium
TGGCTAATAGCTTACTAGGCTGATGCTAGCACATACTGGCTATTAGATTTAGTAGGCTAATTAGAGCGCATAGCGCCAAGGCGGGCTTTTAGGCACTTAAAATGGAAAATTACTATATTGGTATTGATGCTGGCTCTGTAAGTGTAAATGCTGTTGTAGTTAACAACAAGGGAGAATTAATCTTTGAAGCCCCTTATAAAAGACACTTTGGCGGAGTGGAGACCTCTGTCTTTGAGATCGTCAATGAGCTATACAGCCGCTTTGATTTTGAAAAAATAAGGTCCCTCGCCTTTACAGGAAATCATGGAAGAATAATCAGTGATAGGATAGGTGGATTTTATGAGTTTGAATCTATTACTCAAATCCTTGGTTCCGTGTTCTTACAACCAGATGTAAGGACTATTATCAGCATGGGCGGACAAGATACTGCCTTGTATATCCTGAATCACCATGGAAACAGGTGGGACCTTGATGACTTCAATACAAATAGCCCCTGTGCCTCTGGTACAGGGTCCTTTATTGATCAACAGGCAGAAAGATTGGCATCATCTATCTACGGTAAAGACTTCGATGCATCAGAGGCTCACATCACCAAGATCCTGGAAGATTTCATCACCCTCGGTCTTAAAAGTAAAAACCCTGCAAGGGTGGCTTGCCGGTGTACCGTTTTTACCAAGTCAGATATGATTCACCTCCAGAATAAAGGTGAAAAACTCGAAGATATCATTGCTGGTTTACATGTTGGAAATGCATCCAATTACTTGAGCACCATTGTCTCTAATCGGTTGCTGCCAAAACCTATACTATTTATCGGTGGCTTAACAATGAACGGGCTTCAGGTTCATGCCTTTAGAGATCACTTTCCTGAAATAATTGTGCCCAAACATTCCACCTCTGTTGGTGCCTTGGGGGTTACTCTCCAGGCTAAAGAATTAGATATAGCCAATAAGCCTGATTTAGATGAGCTTAAATCCATGACGGAAAAGGGGGCATTTTCATTCTCGGCAGCCCCCAAATTTGAACTGATTAAAACACATTTTCCGGAAGACAATGAAGTAAAGGTCCTGTCGAAGCGCAGAAAAAGGATTCCGGTATTCTTAGGGATCGATATAGGTTCAACAACCACCAAATATGCCCTTATAAATGAAAAGAGAGAGATCATTGACAAAGAATATCGCCAAACAATGGGCAAGCCAATTGAGGTCACACAAACTCTCTTAAATATATTAAAAAACAGATGCGGAAGCCTGATCGATATCAAAAGCGTGGCAACTACCGGGTCAGGGAGAATGGTGGTTGGTGATTTCCTCAATGCAGATCTGATTATAGACGAGATTACTGCTCACGCACGGGGCGCTGTTGAAATTGACCCTATGATAGATACTGTTTTTGAGATAGGAGGGCAGGACAGTAAGTACATCTCTATCTCCAATACCCATCCACTTGATTTTGACATGAACAAGGTATGCGCAGCTGGAACAGGGAGCTTTCTGCATGAGCTTGCAAACAAAAATGGCATAAACATTGTTAAAGAATTCCAACAGCTTGCCCTATTGTCAAAAAATCCTATCAAATTGACTGAACGATGCACCGTGTTTATGGAATCTGATCTTGTATCCTATGCGCAAAAAGGTGGATACAAAAACGATCTTATCGCCGGCCTATGCTATGCCATTGTCTACAACTACCTGAACAGGGTGGTGGGAAATAAAAAGGTAGGGAAGAGGATTATGTTTTTGGGAGGTCCTTCACTCAATAAGGCGATAGTGGCCGCCTTTGAGGCGGTACTGGGAAAAGGTATTTTGATACCCAAGCACAGAGAGGTGTTAGGTGGTTTCGGGGCTGCCATCAGTGTACAGGAAAAGATGGAGAAGCAACATAAAAAGACATCTGTTTTTAGGGGGTTAGAAGAAACAATTAATGACCAATTGGATTATAAAGAGGCAATATGCCATGCGAACCCACAGTGCCATAATGAATGCAAGCTGAAGATATATAATTTCAGCGGAAGAAAGAGTATATGGGGAGGAGAGTGTGGCAGATATGAAATAAGAGGCCAATATAGCGAGAAAAAAGAAGATTACTTTAAACTGAGAGACACTATCTGGGAAAGACACCTTAAAGGCCTTTACCATGAGCTGGGAGATTTGAAAAGTGGTGCTGAGGAAGACAAAAAAGGCATCTTTGAAATTGATGGGAGGCCAACTATTGGGATGCAGAGGGCATTATATAGCCACCAGACAGCCCTTTTCTGGGCAAGCTTCTTTGACAAAATTGGACTTAGACTTGTATTAACACCAAAAACAAACGACCGGATCTCAAAATTAGGCATTGAATCAATGACAACAGAGACATGCTATCCTGTAAAGGTCTCACATGGTCATGTCATAGATTTAATAGGCAATACTCGATACCTATTTCTCCCAAACATAATTAATCTTCCCTCTAAAAGAGAAGAGAAAAAGAGTTATTATTGTCCTCTGGTTTCGGGAAATCAATATATGCTAAAAACTGCATTGGGTCTAAAGGATACCGATATCTTAAATCCTACTGTCCATCTCAAATATAACCTGGATCTATTAAGCATAGAATTGCATGAACAGATCGGTAAAACTTTAAGGGCATCCTTAAGTAAAATTAAAGAGGCATTAGATGTAGCATTTAGCAGACAGCAGGATTTTGAAAATGAGATGTATAAAAAATGTGCTGAAATCACATCCTTCCTGGTAGATAACCAACCCTTGGTTGTTGTTACTGGTAGACCATATAATCTCTATGATGAGAAGCTGAATTTGAGAATTGGACAGAATATGTCTAAAATAGGCTTAACAGCCCTTCCCATGGACTTTTTTGATATCAGAGATATTGATCTATCTGATTTCCCGAAAATGTATTGGTCTATGGGTGCCAGGGTATTAAAAATGGCAAAGCTAATAAAGAATACCCCAAACTTTTTTGGTCTCCATCTGACCAACTTCAGTTGTGGCCCAGACTCATTTAATGAGCATTTCTACAAATATATAATGGGAGAAAAGCCTTATCTCATCCTGGAATTGGATGAACACACTGCCGTGGCAGGTGTCATGACAAGGCTCGAGGCATTCAAAAACGTGATACAATCTGTTCAAAAAATTGAGGCCATACAGACTCAAACCGCCAAATTTACTGCAATGGGGTCTTGAAAAATGGAAAAAGTTGCGGGGTTAGATACCTTTAGGGTTATATCGGAGCGGGTTGGACGATTTAACGTTCAAGGAAAGACATTCCTGATCCCAGAGATGAACAGGATTGGATGTCATCTTTTGGCAGGGGTCTTCCGCGGTTTTGGAATAAATTCTAAAGTTATGGAAACATATGAAGGACTTGATCTGGGAAAAGAATTCACATCTGGCAAGGAGTGCTTTCCATGTGTTGTAACCCTTGGTGATATCCTGTTATTTATGAAAAAGGAAAGAGAGAGGCTTGGAAATAGATTTGATCCTGAAAACTATATGTATTTTATGCCAGAGTCTGATGGTCCATGCAGGTTTGGTATGTATAACAAATATCACAGGATAATCCTTGATTCCTTCCCTGGCTTAGACAGGGTGAAAATTGCCTCACTAAGTTCAGAGGATGCTTATTCCCTCGATGGATTGATCCCAAAAGAAAAGATGCAAAATTTTAGGAAAGCGGCATATCTTTCCGTTGTAGTGGGTGATATAATTGATAGATTGCTTTGGAGGATTAGACCATATGAGAGAGAGGAAGGCGAGGCAGACAAATTTATTAATGAGGCAATGGAGCGGGTGACTGAATCTTTTTCTAAAAATTCATCCGAAAAAAATCTCTCTATTATTCTTGACAATTTAGTAGAAATTGTTAAGCAAGGGAAAGAGATTATTGACCCTAATATTCCCAAAAAGCCTCTCATAGGTGTGATTGGAGAAATCTATGTTAGGACACACGTTAAATCTAATCAGGATACCATTAGAACGCTTGAGAAATATGGCGCCGAGGCAATTAACGCCTCCATTGCTGAATGGGTAAACTATACTGCCTATGATCAGGTCAGGTTAGCCAAGATTGCCCTGAGATTAAATCTTAAGAGATTCCAGCTAAAAGAGATAAAGGAATCTATTCTAAGGTACCTGAAATACAATCTCACTCTCTTCTACCAGTATATGCAACAGAGAAAAGTCTACAAAATGGTACGTAATTATATTGATATTGAGGAAGATCACAAGATAGGCCATCTGGAGAAGGTATTAAAAAAGGACAATACCTTCTCCTTTGAGGTTGGCACTGAGGCCTGTCTTAGTATCTCATCAGCCTTAGAGTATGGCAGAAGAGGATACAACGGAATTGTAAACATATTTCCCTTTACCTGCATGCCAAGCAATCTTACCTCTGCAATTACCAAGCCTTTAATGGCAAAGCTAAATACGCCATACATTGATATTTCATATGATGGCTCCTTCCAACCTGGAAGGGAGGCGGCCTTAAGAACATTTATGTACCAAGCATATCAACACTTTAAAACACACGGTAAACCTTAAATGTCATTTAAAATGCTAATAAATGCAGTAGACCCTGAAGAATACCGGGTTGCCATACTAAAGAATGCTGACCTGGATGAGTTTTATATTGAAACCTCAACAAAAGAAGAGACAAAAGGAAATATTTATAAAGGTGTCGTGACCAGGATTGAACCTTCTCTTCAGGCCTCCTTTATAGATTATGGGACAGGAAAAAATGGTTTCATACCGATAGGGGAAATACATCCTGAATATTATGAATCTCCAGAGTTAATTTCTGAGTCAAAAACACCTGTTCCTATAGAAAATGTCCTTAAAAAAGGAAAAGAGCTACTTGTTCAGGTAACTAAAGAGATGGTGGGAAGAAAGGGAGCCTATCTTACCACTTACATATCATTGGCAGGTCGCTATCTTGTCTTAACTCCTGGTGGACCAACAGGTGGTATCTCCCATAAAATAGAGGATGATGAGGAACGGCAAAGGCTAAAGTCTGTTATGAATCATCTAAAGCTGCCAGAAGGGGTAGGCTATATTGTAAGGACTGCGGCTTTAGGCCAAAAAAAGCGGGTAATAGCTCGTGATTTAAATAATCTCTTGAGAATGTGGCAGGATATCAAAAAAAGGGCTGAAACCAAACCTACCCTATCCATTATATTTAAAGAGCAAGATCTTGGCCTAAGGGCCGTTAGGGATTATTTTACCGCTGAGGTAGATGAAGTCTTGGTTGATGACAAAGAAACCTGGTTTGAGATAAAAAATTTTATGAGGATTATCTCTCCTCGACATCAAAGAAATGTAAAATTATACAAGGAAAAGAAACCAATATTTTCCGAATATGGAATTGAAAAACAGATCGAACAGATATATAGCAATAGAGTACCTTTGAAAAATGGAGGTTCAATTGTTATTGACTCCACCGAGGCACTGATTGCAATTGATGTTAATAGCGGGAGATCCACAAGATCCAAAGGTATAGAGACAACAGCCTTTAAAACTAATCTGGAAGCAGCCAGAGAAATAGCCAAGCAATTAAGGCTCAGGGATATAGGTGGTTTGGTAGTAATAGACTTTATTGACATGAAAGACCCCAAACATGAACGAGAATTAGTAAAACGGGTAAAAGAGGAGACCAAAAGGGATAGGGCAAAGATAAATATATCCTATATCTCCAAATTTGGATTAATGGAACTTTCTAGACAGAGATTGAGCCCATCAATAGAATCAAAGAGTTACCAGCTCTGTGAATTCTGTCAGGGACGAGGGATAGTGAGGTCTGTTGAGGCGACTTCAGTTTCTTTCTTGCGCCAGATATGGCTGGGTACATCAAAAGGAAATATAGACAGGGTAACTGGGATACTGCCAAGCAAGGTTGCCAACTATCTTTTAAATAAAAAAAGGGTGGAATTAGCTGAACTTGAAAAACGCTATGAAGTTAGCATAGAAATTCAAGGAAATCCTGACCTCCCACTTTGGGGAGGTAGCCTGGACTTTATTGAGAGAAGTGAGGTAAAAGAGGCCTAAGATTTAGTATGCGCCTGTAGCTCAGCTGGATAGAGCAGCGGACTTCTAATCCGCAGGCCGCAGGTTCGAGTCCTGCCAGGCGTACCAGTAATATCAAGGAGTTAGTCCCGCCATTGTCGGCGGGATTAGCTCTTTTTTAGTGTCTATTTCTTGAAGTTTGATTATCCTTGGCCACGATAAAAGCATAGAAACTATTTTTCATAGGCATCTTGGTGCTTGATAAACTCAAACTCACAAAATAAAAAAGCCAGTGACAGGTCCCTGGAAATTTGATCCCATATCCCCTGGCCTGTATCCTGGTAGGATAGACGGCCTATATCTTATGTAGGCCCCTGACCTCGTGTTTTCTAATGCGATCCCAACGACCCCATCAACGGATTCATCCCATCCTTTATCACCTAAGGCGCCAGGTAATTATTCCATGTGAGGTATCATATGGTGACACCCTAACCTGGACTTGATCACCTTTCATCACCTTAATCTTCCTCTTTTTCATCCGGCCGCAAAGAACACCCCTGACAATGACATTATCGTCGCATTCAATTTCCATGGTCCCATAACCCAGAACCCTGGTCACTACACCTTCAAGTTGTATTAAATCCTCTCGACTCAAGATACTCCTCTCACGGTATCAGGGTGGGTTTCTATTTTATGGCATCAAATCCTTTTTAGTCAATAGGCTAGACATCCTCTATCAGGAGGTTTTGATCCTTAACCCTCTGCTTAGCTAGGGGGGAATGAAAGGGTAAGCCATAAACGTAAAAAGGGGGAGATGGCAAGTTTGCCTGGGCAAGCCGATCCGCTCCACCCAGCGGTTACTTTGATTTATTCTTTCTTAAAAAATGGTTTAAACAGATCGATTGGAATTGGAAATAGTGTAGTTGAATTGCCCTCAGCCGCGACCTCCCTCAGGGTTTGAAGATATCTTAACTGCAGGGCATATGGATAATCTTCTATTTTTTTGGCTGCCTCTGCCAGCTTGTCAGCTGCCTGAAACTCACCTAGTGCATTAATAACCTTTGCCCTTCTCTCTCTTTCAGCCTCTGCCTGCTT
>JAUWZC010000253.1 GCA_030615565.1 Desulfobacteraceae bacterium
TTTGCAATCTTCTATAATATCATCTTTAAACTCCTTTTCCACACTGCTTACTATTACTCCAGGCGCAATAGGTTTAAGTGAGGCAATTATTGTATTTTCATCACAGTTATTCGGTGTTATTTTGGTGCAAGGTGTACTAGCAGCTGCATTGAGACGGAGTATTATTTTATTAGTGGTTTTCACATTGGGCCCAATATATAGTTTTCTGTTGATTGGCCATAAGATATACCCTCAGAAGGGTGGGGAAAGATAGAGCTAAAAGAAATATATTCTAGTAATGGATTCGTTCATGCTTTTTTCCGTTTTAGGGTTAGGGAGGTGTAATTATACCCTGAGGCTCCGTGTCAAAATCTTGGCTTCACTTTGGTAGCTTGGCGCATCCCAGGGAAAATGTTCACCTTTTAGCCATCTTTCCCACCTTCTTAAATCTTCTTTAACCATTATTTCTACCAAGCTATCAAATCTTATTTTAGGCTCCCATCCCAAATCTCGTTTTGCTTTTGAATAATCTCCTATTAACAGGTCTACATCCAAGGGGCGCAAAAATCTCTCATCTTGTTTAATATAATCATGCCAATCAAGATTCACAATCTTGAATGCCTCTTCGACAAATATCTTTACTGAATGAGCCTCATTAGTAGCAATAACGTAATCATCTGGTTTTTCCTGTTGTAACATAAGCCACATAGATTCAACGTATTCTGGTGCATACCCCCAATCTCTCTGGGCCTCTATGTTGCCAAGTTCGATGCTATTTTCTATCCCCAGGGCAATTTTTGCTACGGCATTAGAGACTTTTCTAGTGACAAATTCCATTCCCCTTAAAGGGGATTCGTGATTAAATAATATTCCATTGGAAGCAAAGATATTATAACCTTCTCTATAAATTTTTGTTATCCAATAACTATAGAGCTTTGCTGCTGCATAAGGGGAGGAGGGAGAAAATGGGATATTCTCATTTTGAGGCACTGTATTCCTTCTCCCGTATAATTCACTTGTTGATGCTTGATAAAACCTTATTTTTGAATTTATATGCCTTATAGCCTCTAACACTCGTGTTGTTCCTATTCCGGTTATCTCAGCGGTTCCTATGGGCTGCTCAAAAGAGGCAGCTACGAAGCTTTGGGCTGCAAGATGGTATACCTCATCTGGCTCAGAGATCTCAATAGCCTCGATAACGGAAGGGGCATCAAGTAAGTCTGCCGGTATCAAATTAATTTTTTCAAAAATATTTAAAGCCTGTAATCTCCAGAAATTTGGCGTAGATAGTCTCCTATATGTTCCAAACACTTTGTAGCCTTTATCCAACAGAAACTTAGCCAAATAAGCCCCATCCTGCCCTGTTATCCCAGTAATAAGGGCATGTTTTTTTCCAGTCATATACGAGCACCTCCTTCAATAAAATTGGTATAACATCTTCATAGATCTGCCCTAATATCTCAGCAATCTTCCGGGCCACCTGCCGGCCCAAATGACGGTTTAGGTCTTCAAAAGTAGTTAATGTATTTAACATTTTATTATTCTATAATAAATAGAATTATTGGACAACCTTATAACTCCAATAAAGGATTTTCTATTGAGAAACTCTCTCATTTTGACTTTTTCTTATTAAAAAGCTATATTTTTCAATTAGATAACTTTATGCTCTGGTTATTAAGATCTTAAGATTATGAATTCCACTCACTTGGATTATCAGGTTATTGACCATACAGCGGACCTTGGGATAATCGTTAAGGGACCTGATGTAAAAAGTCTATTTATCCATGCTGCCCGGGCCATGACCGATCTCATGGTTAAGGGAGATATCAGCAAGGGAACAGTTATTAAGGATGTTTTAGTTGAAGGTGAAGATTTTCCGGATCTTATGGTAAGGTGGCTTGGAGAGATATTATATCTATTTGATGGTGAGAATTTGATAGTAAATTCAATAAAGATCAAATCGATCAACCCGACAAAGCTGAAATCTACACTTACCCTAACTAGTTTTGAGACGGAACATCATCAGGTTATCAGAGAAATAAAGGCCGTTACCTACCATCAGATTTCAGTTGATAAAACCAAGGATGGGTGGCAGGCAAAGGTTATATTTGATATTTAGGGAGCGTTATGATTGAGGAACTGGTTACTATTCAGCCATCAAGACACGAAGCCACCAAGTTCAATTGTCAATTTTCAATTATTTGTGTCTTGGTGAACTTGGAGACTGAATAAAGGTATTGTGGACTATGAATTTAGTCCCTAAACTGTGAAATTCGTGTTTTTTGTGGCAGAAAGTAAATTCTAAATACGAATACCCGCCCGCCTCACCTGAGCTCGCGATGGCGGGCAGGTCGAAATTCGAAACAATGAGGAAATTTTCAAAATTCAAATGACTAAAACATAAACCTAAAATTTCAGGGAAATTCTCCATTTTTTTGAACATTTAGAAATTCGAGTTTTGAGTTTGTTTCGGATTTCGTGCTTAGGATTTCGGATTTTCAAAGCCGAGCAAGTAAGCAATAACACACAAATCAACTTTACAACTAGTTTAATTCTGGCTTGCCAAAATAAGGTTATGACTTTTGAGATAAAAAAGATAGATGAATGGCGCTTCCTAATACCTAAAACTGGTGCTATGAGGGTGCCGGGTCTTATTTTTTCCAGCTCTGAGTTAATGCCAAATATTAAAGATGATCAGAGCCTTCTTCAGGTAGTTAATGTGGCCACACTCCCAGGTATTGTCAAACATTCGCTTGCCATGCCAGATATACATTGGGGTTATGGATTCCCTATAGGAGGGGTGGCAGCCTTTAATATGGAAGAAGGGATAATTTCACCAGGGGGAGTTGGCTACGACATAAACTGTGGTGTCAGACTTCTGACCACCTCTCTTTTGGCAGATGAGATCAGACCTCAGATAAAAGAGCTTGTTTCAGTCCTTTTCAAAAATATCCCTACAGGCGTTGGTTCCAGAGGAAGGATACGCCTATCAAAAAAGGAGGAGAGGGAGGTAGCTGTTGAGGGTGCTTCCTGGGCTATTAAAAAAGGCATGGGTGAAAAAGATGATTTAGAAAGAACAGAGGATCATGGGGTCATGAAAGGGGCTGATCCTGCGGTAGTAAGTGATAGGGCATTTAAAAGAGGGAATGATCAACTTGGAACACTTGGCTCTGGCAACCACTTTTTAGAGATACAG
>JAUWZC010000065.1 GCA_030615565.1 Desulfobacteraceae bacterium
ACTCAATACATTGCCAAGTACAACCACCACAATAATCGCTGTAAGGACAAGGGGCAATAATTCTATTGGGCGAAGCCTCTATAACTTCTAAAACCTTTGCCTCGGCGAAGTTTTTTTTAACCCTGATCACTTTTGCAGTAATCCTATCACCCGGGACAGCCTTATCCACAAAAATTGCCATGTTATTCATGTAGGCAAGTCCCCTTCCACCATAAATAACCTTTTCAACTTCTAGTTCTCTGGTGTCTCCCTTTCTTATTTCCATTTCCCTTATAGGTGCCCGCCCGCCTTGTCCCGCAAAGCGGGACGGGCAGGCCTAAAGTGAGCTAAAGTTTAAAGTGTACCTAACCCTTAACGAGTAACTGTTAACAATCCCTCAATTTTAGATTTTTTTCTCTTGTCTATTATGTTAGATAATTAAGTTACAAGTGTCTAAAATTGCATGTAAGCTAAAGTAAAAATGATTTAATTCCTTAACTTTAGGCACCTTAGACACTTTTAACTTATAATTTATAACTTTAATGCTGAACTACCCAATCATAAATCCAACAATAATCAACATTGGCCCTCTTCAGATACGTTGGTATGGAGTTATGTATATCCTTGCCTTTCTTGCCTCTTATTTCCTAGTAAGATATCAAATAAGAAAAAAAAGGCTAAATATCGACATAAACACAGTAAATGATCTTTTTCTATTTCTGATAATTGGCCTTATTATTGGAGCACGCCTCGGTTACGTTATTTTTTACAACCTTCCTTTTTATCTCAGCCACCCATTAAAACTATTTGCCATATGGGAAGGAGGAATGTCCTTTCACGGTGGACTGATAGGTATTATTTTCTCTGGCCTCATTTACATAAAAAAACATAGAGTCAATTTCTGGGTGATTGCTGATCTTATCGTCGTAACTGCTCCTATTGGTTTAGGTCTTGGAAGGCTTGGTAACTTTATTAATGCAGAGCTCTATGGTAGGGTCACCAATGTTCCCTGGGGCATGATCTTTCCAACAGGTGGAGATCTTCCAAGGCACCCCTCTCAACTTTACCAATTTTTCCTTGAAGGTATTCTCCTTTTTTTAATATTGTGGTGGATAAAGGATTTTTCTTTTAAAAAAGGAACGCTTTTCTGTTTATTTCTCTTACTTTATAGCAGCTTCCGATTTTTTGTCGAATTTTTCCGAGAACCAGACCCGCAGCTTGGCCTTATCTTTTCTTTTATAACCATGGGTCAGATTCTTTCTATCTTTATGGGTATCTCGGGTTTGATCTTGCTTTATTTTAGACCTGAAAAGGAAAAAACACTTAAGTAGTTTTCCGGCTGATTCAGATTTAAAATCATATACTTCGCCCATACATAAAAGTCTAAAGAAAAGCATTGTTTTGTTGCCTTCATCCAGATCTTCATAAAAGAGCCACAGGCCGCCAACAGATGAGATTGGTATTCTATTTTATTAGCTATTATCCATATCGGGTTGGTTACATATAACAAACAAATCTAATATAATATATCAACTTTCATTTTTTTCAAAAAAGCTATTTTCATAACTACATCTTGACTTTTTCAATTGAGTTGGTTTTATTGTTAAAACCTCAACTGTGTTCAAGCTTTTATTCCACAACTTATATTCAGTGAGATTATATTTTTATAATTTAAAAACCGGACTTAATGTTTCAGAATAAACCGCGGGACAAGCGCCGCCATTTTGGTTACAGATGGATTAGACCCTGTACCCTATCTTCAGGATCTTTATGTAACATTTGCAGCACTATCACCCGCCTATTCTTTACTCTCGTCATTCTACTTTTAATTCCTGTTTATTCTTTAGCAGAGAATAACGATCGATTGCTCGATGATGATCCTAAAAAACCGTGGCATATTTTTGCAGACGAAATAAGTTGCGACAATGAAGCTGATCAGTATATTGGAAAAGGTAATGTAGTTATAACCAAAGGGGACAAAAAACTTACCGCTGATTTTGTACGTTTTGATCAGAAAACCATGAAGGTATATGCAAAAGGCCATGTGATCATGACAGCAGGAGAAGATACCCTGGCCGGAACCAGCATGGAAATGGATCTAGAGGCAGAGACCGGAACTGTATATAATGGAACCATATTTATTAAAGCAAACCATTTTTATATAAAAGGCAATAAAATTCAAAAGGTTGGCAAAGATTCATATACTGTCGACAAAGCCAGCATCACAACATGTGACGGCGACAAACCGGCATGGAAGATAACCGGAAGAAATCTTAAAATTACGATAGAAGGCTATGGTTTCGTAAAGCATGCTGCTCTATGGGCAAAAAAAGTACCTGTTTTATACACCCCTTTTCTTGTCTTTCCTGTAAAATTAAAGCGCCAATCAGGGTTACTGTCCCCCCAGATTGGGTATTCAGATCGAAAATGGGAAGAATATATCCAGCCTCTTTACTGGGCCATAAATGAAAGTTCAGATGCCACATTCTGTTTACACCATATGGGACGTCGTGGAGAAAAACTTGGCTTGGAATACCGTTATGTCTTAGATGAAAGCTCAAAAGGCACCCTGATGTTCGACTTTTTAAAAGACAAGAAGGTGGATGATGGCACACAAAGTTCCGAAGATTGGGCATTTGAAGATGTTACTGGGTCTCGCCCAAATGCTGACCGCTATTGGTTTAGAATGAAGCACGATCATTCAATGCCATTCGATTTCTCTCTAAAATTTGACGTAGATGTTGTAAGTGACCAGGATTACCTTCATGAATTTAAAGGCGGATATACAGGATTTGATAAAACAGATGAGTATTTTAACAAAACCTTCGGCAGGGACCTTGACGAGTATGATGATTCGGTAAGGGTTAACAGATTGAATCTAAGCAGAAGCTGGACCAATTATAGCCTGAATGCTGAAACACGCTGGTATGATGATGTCATAACCCGGCGTCAAGAGGATACGGATACAACCTTGCAGAAACTGCCGTTTATTGAGTTTAATGCATTAAAAAAACGGCTTTTAAACACCCCATCTTATTTTGATCTTGATTCTGAATATACTTACTTTTTCAGGGAAGACGGCACAAAAGGCCATCGGGTAGATGCGCATCCTAGGTTCTATCTGCCATTAAGATTCAAACACTACTTCACTTTTGAACCTTCTTTTGGCATACGGGAAACCGCCTGGCGTATTGATGAAGACGAAAACACATCTACGGAAAAAGATTGGAAATTGCACAGGGAGATTTATGATATAAAGTTAGACCTCTCTACAGGAATTTTTAACATATACCATGTAAAAGATATGGACCGAATCAAACACACTATAGTGCCGCAGATAGTCTATGACTACATACCTGACCAGGAGCAGGATAAACATCCTTATTTTGATTCCTTAGACCGCATAGAAAAAATGAATCTTCTAACCTATTCAATTATAAACACTTTTACATCACGATCACAAAAATACACTGGAAAAAAGGATGAGCACCCAAAAAATAATCTCGATAACGGCAAAAGTTACGGACCTCCAAACTACATCTATAACCAGTTCTGCCGCTTCAAATTGCAACAGAGTTATGATATCAATAAAGCAAGGGAGAATGATCCGGAGCCTTTCTCTCCAATATACGGCGAACTTGAACTTACTCCTGAGAAATATTTTTCCATGCAGGCTGATGCCGAATGGTGCCAGTATGAAAGTGACTTTCTATCTCATAATGTTGCATTAAGCATATCGGATAAGCGTGAGGATAGGATATTTGTTGAGCACAGGTACACACGTGATTCAAGCAGATCTATTTATACGGATTTTCTCTTGAAAATATCAAATAGGCTCTCTGCATACTTAAATTACGAACGCAATCTCCATGATAGGAAAAAAATCAAATCCAGCTTTGGCTTTTTGCATAAAGCTCAGTGCTGGTCAATAGATATAAGTTACACACATGAGGGAGATGACCGTAGATACACATTTATGATTAACCTTTACGGACTCGGGGGATTGGGTACCGACATTGAAGGATACCGTGTGGAACACCCCTTTGAGAGTAAAGAGTAGTGGTCTATGCATACTATGAAAAACCGAAAAAAATTATATAAAAGTTTCAATAAACATTTAATCTTACAATTTTCAATTCTGATTATTTTTACTTTATTTTTATCAAGTTGTGGAAAAAAGGCACCACCTGTGCCACCTCGTCAAAAAAAACCTCCCGCAGTCAATGACTTAACCGCAAGCATAAATGGGGATACACTCACGCTGACCTGGGCTATCCCTAAGGAAAAAGGAAAGATCATATCTGGCTTGTCTGGTTTTATTGTCTATAGATCAAAAATGCTGCTTTCAGAATCTGATTGCAAAAATTGTCCTGTGCTGTTTAAGCGCGTTGCCGATATTCCCATTGAAGAGAAAGGTTCTGGATATATGAAAAAAGGCAATATTATGTACCCTGAAACCCTGGAAATGGGCTATAGGTATATCTATAAGGTAATTGTTTATAGAAAAGGGATCACAAGCAGCGATTCAAATTATGTGGATCTTATCTTTTAATTAGGGTAATATTTATTATCTAATTAATGTATAAGGAAAAATGTTGTTTTTAAAAAAAAATAACATCTGGATAATCTTTCTTCTTCCAATGTTTTTTTACGCCTGCGGGTACAAGTTTACAGGTGGTGGAAGTTTTCCAGCCGGCATAAGGAGTGTTTGTGTATCAACCCTTGAAAACCGTACCTCTGAAACCGGTGCGGAGAATATATTTACAAATGACCTCATTTATGAAATTACTAGGGACAACAAAGCCGTTTTGACAGCCAAAGACAAGGCTGACGCTCTCCTTTCCGGTGTTATTAAATCCATGAGCATTGAGACAATCTCCCGCAAAAGTGCACACTCCTCCCTCTCCCTTGAAAGACGGGTTACAGTTACAGTCGATTTAAAATTAACAGACCCCGATGGCAGGGTAATTTGGTCTGCAAAAGGTGTTTCTGCAAAGGAAGCCTATGATGTAATGCCGGACAAGTTGGCAACTGAACAAAACAGGCGGAATGCCATTTCAGCTCTTTCAAAAAGGCTTGCGGAAAGGCTTTATGCTCGCATAACAGATGATTTTTAAAGGGTTTTTTTACAAACTTCATGAAAACCTGGCTTTGCAATATAATCAGTAATCTCCTTCTTGATTGCAGAGGATCAAATATCTTCAATTGGGCATCTTATAGGATCAAGGTACGATTTTGCCTCGCCAACGGTAAAGAGAGAACCAGTAATCAATATCAGATCCCTTTTATCGGCCAAATCTCTAGCCCTATCAATAGCTGCCGATAAATGTAAATGTACCTCCCCAACTTTTCCAAACTGCTTGGCCATATCCATTAAATATTGCGGGTTTGCAGCCCTATAATAGGTCGGTCTAGTATAGATTACTCTATTGGCTAGAGGTAAAATCTTTTTTAGAATATTTTTTATATCCTTATCTTTCATAACACCCAAAACCAAAATCAATTTTTCGAAATGAAAATCATTGCAGATTGAGTGCGCAAGAGATCTCACAGCCGATGGATTATGGGCACCATCAAGAATAATTGTTGGATCAGAAGAAAATTTTTCTAGCCTACCAGGCCAAACAAGATCAGTAAGGCCTAATCTAATAGACTCATCTGAAATAGCAATACCTTTTCTCTTTAGTATCTCCAAAGTCAATAAGGCTAAGGCAGCATTTCTATACTGAAATCTACCTTTAAGGCCAAGCTCAAGATTCTTATATCTATTTCTTATGCCATAATACCCTAATAGACCTGTAGGTAATCTTCGATAGCGGGCATGACGCCCTACCCTCCATAAAGGGGCGCTCTTTTTCTTGCATAGAGACTCAAACAGTTTGATTACAGGAGCCTGATTCACAGCCGTTACAACATCAACCCCCTCCTTTATTATGCCTCCCTTCTCTTTTGCAATATCAATCATAGAATTGCCCAAGAATTCCTCATGATCTAAACCGATAGAGGTAATAACAGAAACCATTGGATAAATCACATTAGTGGCATCTAACCGTCCACCCATTCCCACCTCAATAATACCAACATCAATATCTTCACGCAAAAAGTAAATAAGTGCCATGGCAGTGGTTAGCTCAAAAAAGGTTGGCGGTTCCTTCTGGCTTGTAACTCCTTTTAATTCTCTAATAAGTAATGTCGCTTGGCTCTTTGTTATGAGCTCTTTGTTAATCCGAAATCTTTCGGTAAAGCTGGCTAAATGAGGTGAGGAGTAGAAACCGACTTTCAGGCCTGATTTCATTAATATAGACTCCAGCATAGCTCCTACAGATCCCTTACCATTGGTACCAGCAATATGGATGTATTGCTGGCCAAGGTGAGGATTTCCAAAGGCTTTTAAAAGTCTGGATGTTTTTGAAAGGCCAAATTTAATCCCAAATTTCTGGAGGCTATATAACCAGGAAACCGATTCTTTATAGGAAACATTCTGCCTTTCCATATATTAACTTACCAATTTTCTCTCATAAAATAGTGCAGATCAATTAATACTCTTGCTTCCAAAAGGTTTAGCTGAGTATGCTATATGTTATAGGAAAGTTCGAATGATACTAAAATCTAACTAGTGACACAATCTATATTTCTTATTAATGATTAATCAAAGGGGAAATAATGGCAAAGATTGCAACAGGCTTAGATCAATTTGAGGAAGAATTTTGGAAAAGATTTAAGGGTCAATCCTTAGGGCTCTTAGCTAATCAGGCCTCTGTAGATCACAATCTGAAAAACGCAAAATATGCAATCTCTACTCTCCTTCCCGGAGATCTCAAGATACTTTTCGGTCCCCAACATGGCTTCAGGGGCGAAGACCAGGACAATATGGTTGAGACAGAAGACTATTTTGATCCAGAGTTACATATCCCAGTATTCAGTCTCTATAGAAACAAAATGGATAGACTGTCTGACATCCTCGATAATATAGATCTTCTTATTATAGATCTACAAGATGTAGGAACAAGAGCATATACCTTTATCAGCACTATGCTCTCCTGTCTTAAAGAAGTTGCCAAGTCAGGGAAAAGGGTTCTTATCTTAGATAGACCTAATCCTTTAGGCGGAATAATAGTAGAGGGAAATCTTTTACGCCCCGAATTTTACTCTCTTGTGGGGCCATTCACTCTTCCCATGCGCTATGGAATGACGATAGGAGAACTGGCATACCTTTTTAATGATGCCTTTAAGATTGACTGTGACCTTATTGTCCTCCCTCTCAAGGGTTGGCATAGGCAAATGTTATGGGAGGATACTGGGTTACGCTGGATTATGCCTTCACCAAATATGCCTCTTTTAGAAACTGCCTTAGTATATCCAGGGCAGGTTATCTGGGAAGGCACTAATATCTCAGAAGGAAGGGGGACATGTCGCCCATTCGAGATATTTGGGGCACCCTTTATTAACCCCTTTATAATCAAAAAGGGGTTAGCATCTAAAGATATTGAAGGATGTTATCTTCAGGAATATTGCTTTAGGCCTACATTCAATAAATGGAAGGCAAAACTTTGTGGTGGCTTTATGATTCACGTATTAAATCCTAACATTTTTAGACCTTACCAGACATCACTTGCCTTACTCAGAATAATTATAGAAACATATCAAGATAAGTTTGCCTGGCAGAAACCTCCTTATGAATATGAGTTTACAAGGCTGCCGATAGACCTTATTTTCGGAGATTCTTCGGTAAGGCTTGCTTTAGAGGCAGGAAAAGATATTGAGGAACTCCTGGAGCGTTACTCTAAAGAGCTGGAAGGCTTCCTTGAATCAAGAAAACCATACTTAATTTATTAAGAATGAGCTTAGGAGCTTCGCCCTAATTGGAGTGATGGAATACTGGAATGATGGGTGAATTTATCCTGAATTTCGCCTTTACTTCCCATTACTCCAGTTCTCCCTGGCCCAGACCTGACTTGAAAGGCCTAAATTCAACGCCTAATGTATCCGCAATATTACAGTGACAACAAAATGTTCCATGAAATTCGCGCCAGGGCGGGCCAGCACTCCATTTAATTAATCTTGTTTAAGCCTTTTTCTGGCGATCTCAGCCTCTTTAGTCTTTGGAAAATTTTTTACCAATTTCTTCAATACGAGATTGGCAGTTGTCTTATCATCTATTTTCTCGAATGCGAATGCCTGCTGTAGCATAGCTGCAGGAACCTTATTTCCCTTTGGATAGCCATTAATAGCTCTTTGATAGGCCAAAATTGCCTCCTCATACTTTGCTAAGGCCCTGTGACACTCACCGATCCAGAAATGGGCATTATCTGCTAGATCAGATTTGGGATACAATTTGAGAAAGTTTTTAAACCCTGCCATAGCTTCTTCATATCGATCATCCCTATATAATCCCAATGCCCTATCATAAACTTCTGATTCGGTTAGCTTTTTTTCCTGTGGAGGAGAAATATCTTTTTGTAGAGTCCCTTGAGCAGGCAAGGCCACTTTTAGGCCAGTCATTTCTTTATTAACCGAAGGCTTAAAGCTTAATGAACTCTCAATCTTCTCAATCCTTGATTTTAGCTCATCAACCACAGAAGAAAGTTCTTTCATCTGGGATACCATAGCATCATCTTTAGTTGTTTCTTCCTCTATGGTTCCTTTCAACAAATGACTATTCTCTTCTACCTTGCCGGTCAATCCTTGAATTTTATCCTTTATTTCCACAAGGTTCGCTTCAACTTGGGCAAAGTGTAAGCGTAGAGACTCCTGATCCTCTTTTAAAAACTTTTTATCCTCATTCAAGCTTTTTTCTATTTCCCTCTGCATAGACTCATCAACTTTAATTTCTTCTTCCAGTTTTTTTAAAGATTTCTCAAATCTTTTCCCATCTTTCTTTGATTGTCGATAAAGGGCATTGAGCTGGTTATTAAGATAAATTATGTCCTTCTGTGAGGCGCAGGAAGTTACAAAAAAAATAAGGACTGGAAAAAAAATAAAAAATTTTATAACTATGTTAGCCATCCCTTTACTTGTTTATCCAACCACTCAAACCCATAAGACCTAAAGCGAAATCAGGAGCCTCTTATGCTTAATATAATAACTGGACAGGACTATTTTAGGCACAAAGAACCACTCTTTTATGCGTAAAAATCTTGCCTCCAAGATGCTTAAGCTTTAGAAAAATTATTTTTTTATAACTGCGAAATCGTCACGTCTGTTCTGGGCCCATGCCTCTCCACCATGTCCTAAGGCAAGAGGTCTCTCCTCACCATAGCTTATGGTTTCTATCCTGTCAGGAGAAATTCCAAGAGAGATCAAAAATTTCGCTGCACTAGTAGCCCTCCTTTCCCCCAAAGCAAGGTTGTATTCGTTGGTACCCCTTTCATCACAGTTGCCCTCAATCCTTATATGGATATCTGGGCTATCTTTCAGGAATTCTGCCTTTTTCTTAAGCACAGACCTATATTCTAATCTTATAAAAGACTTATCAAAATTAAAATAGATTGACTCTGCCTCAACATTTGCAGCCCTTCTTTCCTGCCAGGCCTTTTCCTCATCAATCTTTGCCTCAGCCTCCCTTTTCTTAGCCATCTCCAATTCCTTAAGCTTCTCAATCCTGGCCTCCTCTGCCCTCTTAACTTCTTCTTCCTTTGCCTCCTCGACCTCTTTGGCTACCGGCTTTTCTTTCTCAACCTTTGCTACCTCCTTAGGGGGAGCCTTAATTTCCTTCTCTTCTGTTACCACCTGCTTTTTAGCACATGAGGACAGAAAAAAAATGGATGAGAATGCAAAAACCACAAGTGTTGCAATTATTAGATTCCTTTTCATAACCCTTTACCTCCTTGTTTTGGTTTATATATAAATGGTTCCTCACTATACATAAGTTTGTTTTATTATCATTTCTCATTTAGAAATTCAAGCATTTAGATACCAAATAATACTTTTCTAAAAAAAAGATATTAATTATCGAAAATGTTGAGTCCATGAAGGAGATAGTTGATCACCTTTAAAAAATGTTATTTGTCTTTGGTTTGCCCCATTGGCATTAGCAATAAAAATATGGTGGTTGCCACCTGTTCTGTTCGAACTAAAGGCAATATAACGCCCATCTGGAGACCAACACGGATCCTCATTGTTGCCTTGGTCTTGAGTAACACGATAAAAATCCTTTCCATCTGGTGAAATAGTATATATATCGAAGTGCCCATCTACGGAACCAGCAAAAGCTATCCTGTCAAGCTTTGACCAGGCTGGTGAGGTATTATAGTTTCCTTCAAATGTTAATCTTTCTACCTGGTTAGTAATAAGGTCAAGGATATATACCTGAGGGGAACCGGACCTATTAGAAACAAAGGCCATTTTATTACCGTCAGGCGAAAAGGCTGGAGAGACATCAATCCCCCAATTACTAGTCAGTCTCTTCAATATTTTGCCTTTTAGGTCAATTAAATAGATGTCTGGATTTCCACTAATGGTAAGTGTCAGGGCAAGCTCTTTTCTGTTCGGTTTCCAGGCAGCAGCAATATTTAATCCTTTTCTATCTGAGATTTTTATAACTGATTTCTTGATCATATCATGCATAAAAAGCATTGTCCTAGAATTACGGAAAGAGGTATAAATCATCTTGTCCCCTGAGGGAGACAATCTTGGCGAAAGGGTAATGGTATTGTACTGTGTTATCTGCTCCAGGTTATG